>JANYKP010000014.1 GCA_025358195.1 Cyclobacteriaceae bacterium | reverse complement strand
GTTTTCATTTACAAAACCGATGGTCCGGCGACTGAGATTGGAAAAAGGCCGGTAGCGCACCTCCATCTTTTCAAAGAGTACCCCACCCCGCAATCTTCCTTCACGAAAAATTGGCCACGTGGACATCTCCTTTTTTGTTTGAAAGTTGATTTGTCTCTTATTAAGAATGAGGTATTGTCTGCCTGATTCCCGCGCATCGCGTATCATCCGCTTGTAGTCTGTGGAGGAGCGGTCTTTGTAATAATTTGCCAGCAAAAGGGACAACGAGTCAATATCCTTGCGGAAGATTTCATCTTTCACCAAGGTGGGATCCATGGCTATTTTATAAAATGGCAGGGAGGTGGCCAGTAGGCTACCATTGTCGGAATAAATATTGCCGCGGGTAGCGTTGACTTTCTTATAATCAAAAGATATCTCATTACTGATCCGGGTCCACTTCTCTCCCTCCGCAAACTGGATATGACCAACCTTCGCCGCCACACACACAGCAAAAACCACAATTGCCAAGAAGGCAACCCGTACACGTATTAATATGGACTTCTTAATATTCACTTTCTTCTATTGCTACTTTCGTGGGGGGATTCAGGCTTTCTTTCAAACCGATTATTTTAACTTTTCTGGCCACTTCACTCTGTTTGCTTGCATACATGAGGTCTGACTTTAAGGTGGTGTAATCCGCACGCAGATCTTCTACTTCTGACTGCGCGTGGTCAATGCGGCGCACGGTTTTTTCCGAGTAATGCGTGTTGCTGATATAGAGTAGCCCGATCAGCATTACGAACATGACCTTAGGCAGATATTGGACCGGGAAGCCGTCTTCGAAATAGGTTTCCAACTTCAGTCGTCTTTCTATACCGGAAAAGATACCCGAACCATCCCCCGAAGTCTTTCCCCTGGCCTCATTCGTCCGCTCTTGTCCAATTCTGAATTTATTCTCGCTCATTTAATCGTTATTCGTTATTCGTCATTCGTCATTCGTCATTTACTTCCTATCCTCTCTGCTACCCTCAACTTTGCGCTTCTCGCTCTATTGTTCTCCCTCACCTCCGCCTCCGTTGCCTCGATCGGTTTCCGGTTCACCGTCTGAAAAGGTTTGATGGGGTTACCATAAAAATCTTTCTCCAGGTCGCCGAATGCCTTTCCCGTATTAATAAAGTTCTTGACCATTCTGTCTTCCAGTGAGTGGTAACTCATCACCACCAATCTTCCTCCGGTCTTAATCACATCACCGCATTGTTTCAAAAAACTTTCTAAAGCCTCCATTTCCTGGTTTACTTCAATTCGCAATGCCTGAAATACCTGGGCGTAATATTTAAACTCTTTTCCTCTGGGCGATAACGGCTTTAACAGGTTGATCAAATCCATATTGTTCTCAAATTTTCTCACTACCCTTTGTTGTTCAATGGCTGTCGCTACCGTTTTTGCATTTCTCACTTCACCATACATACCCAGTATCTTATGCAACTTCTCAAGCGGGTATTCATTCAATATCCTGGCTGCGGTAAGGGTCGACTTTTTATCCATCCTCATATCCAGCGGTCCATTGAAACGGGTTGAAAATCCTCGATCGGGCGTATCGATCTGGTGCGATGAAATACCAAGATCTGCCAGCACCCCATCCACTTCGGTGACCCCATTCAACTTCAAATACTGTTTCAGATATTTGAAATTCGCCTGGCAAAATGTGAAAGAACGACTTTGAATATTCTCTGCCTGCTTTTTTGCATCCTCATCCTGATCAAAGGCGATCAAACGGCCTTCTTTCAGTTGTTCAAGAATCTTTAAGCTGTGACCACCACCACCAAAAGTCACATCGATATACGTGCCCTCTGGATTCACTTTCAACCCCTCCAAACACTCGGCCAACATTACTGGTTGATGGTACATTGGCTTCAGGATTCTTGCTGTTTCAAGTCCCTTCAATTTTTTCAATGAACTTTGTATGCATTCTCTGCTCACACATAATTATTTCTAATAATTCCTTGTTCTAAAATTTAATCCCTGAAGTCTATAGCCTGAAGCCGACCGCTAACAGCCAAAAGCCAACAGCTACTCATTCAAATATTTCTCTGCCAGCTTTGACAACTCACTTGGGTCATGAATCAGGTGTTTCTCATAGATTGTTGGATTCCAGATTTCAACTTTGCTGCCTGTACCTACCAGCATCGCGTCTTTGTCGATTTGAGCATAGGTGAGCATGTTTTTGGGTATCAGAAAACGGCCATTGCCGTCCAATTCTACCGTAACTACTCCGGACAGGAAGTTCCGCTGAAGTTTGCGGTACTCTTCGTTGAACTCGCTGAGACCTGAAATTTTTGAGAAGACCTTCTTGAACTCCACCATCGGATATACGATGAGGCACGGCTCGAAGCCCCGGCGGATAACCAATTCCTGGCTTTCCCCTTCGGGAAGCTGGGATTTGATCCGCGAAGGCAGTACCAGTCTGCCTTTGGCATCAAGTTTACTCTCGTACTCGCTAGTGAAGAAAGTCATAGACGTAGTGGTTGTCTTTTACTTCTAAGCAAACATAATGAGAAAAATTACATTTTCAACCACTTTAACCCACTTTCATCCACCTTTTGATTAGGATTCATAGGCTTTTGACTAGGATTCACAGGATTTTGTCAAGATTTATGGGATTTTAATGATTTTAAAGGGGTTGGCTTAGATGAACCATTATTGTCGATGCAGACATTCCAAGGCAATGAGAGGCATAACCGTCCAAGGGTTCCTTCGCATCCAATTGAATACTATTAATCAATCCCTGCGCAACTTTTTGATCAAATCATGACTCTATGAATGTGCTGTTCAAGATCCAGGCCGAGAGAGATTTTAACAAATTCATGAAACCTTTCGGTCCGGACTTGGTACTACTAAAATCCAACTGTTCGCATGCTCAAAAACTACATTGTCGTCACCTTTCGCAACCTGCTTCGCAATCGGACTTACTCAATTATTAACATCACGGGGCTTTCAATTGGCATCGCCTGTAGTCTTTTGATCCTTCTTTGGGTTTATGATGAGTTGTCCTTCGATCGCATTCATCCAAAGGCCGATCGCCTTTATCAAGTGTGGGTCAACGCGACATTTGATGGCAAAGTAAATTCCTGGACATCTGTTCCACTTCCAACCTATGAAGGTTTGAAAACAGACGACAGTAATATCAAGAATACGGCAGTGTCCGATTGGGGAGGTGATCGTCTGCTTACGGTTGGGGATAAGCGAATTACTAAGCGAGGGTACTATGTCAGTGAGGAGTTCCTCACCATGTTTGAGTTTCCATTGGTGAAGGGCAGTCCCGACAAAGTGCTCACCGAACCTGGGTCCATCGTCA
>JANYKP010000568.1 GCA_025358195.1 Cyclobacteriaceae bacterium | reverse complement strand
GCAACAAGTACGAACGTTTATAGAAGCTTATTTTTTTGCAGAAGGGCTCCGCTCAAAATGGAAAATCATCATGCGTCTATTAGTAATAGCGAGGGTGAGTGGTGCGTCAGTAGCATTTTGATCATAGCATCATCGCTGGTTGACTGGAAAAGTAATGAATAAATAGTTCTACCTTACAAAAACATGACGGAGACGAGTTACGACATAATGGTTGCAGAGGACGATGGTGATGATCGTTTGTTGTTAGAAACCGCTTTCAAGGAAACCGGGCTAAAGGTTCATCTGGTTTTTGTAAATAATGGAGTTGAATTAATGAGGCTTCTCACCGCGCAACGATCGATCGCCCCACGGGTAATTCTGCTAGACTTAAATATGCCAAAAAAAGACGGTAGAGAATCCCTTAAAGAACTAAAACAACATCCGCAGCTTAAAAAGATTCCAGTCATTATATTTACTACTACCAATAATGCGGCTGAAATAAGTCGTTGCTATGACCTGGGTGCCAACACGTATGTAGTAAAACCTGATAATTATACGGATCTCCTGAAGGTGGTCAACCACTTGAAAAACTACTGGTTTGAGGTAGCGTCAGTTTCCGAACACTAAGGATTTTACCGACTTTTCAGTTTTTCGCCCAACCGCTTAAAAGAAATTGTTGCTTTAGTCGCATAATTCTTTACGACGAATGGCACTATTAACTTTGTAAGCCAGTCATTTTTCTTTAACACAATCTTTTTGAGGAGCACGTCTCCTGCCACGTCAACGCCCAGGGCTATGACAGGATTGCTTTTGTTCTTGGTTGTCAGTTTTCCAAGAAACGAAAGTGCTTGGGTCACCGGACGAAATTCCTCACGTAACGCTGCTAAGTCCTGGCGTATCAGGCAGCGGTAAAAGTGCAATGAAGTCTCAAGTTTTTCCTTTTCAGCCTGAAAATCCATGTACGTCTGAGTGCTAGCCATACCGCTTATTAATAATTTGATTTCCAGGAAAAAGTCAAAAGAATTCCGCGTTTGCATCAACTCACTCCTGCCGCTGTTACTTTTTTAAATAATGCAAGGCAGTACCCTGCCTTGCATTATTTTCATTACATCGAAGATTTTGCCTTCTTATACGTGTTAGTTGCTTCGTGCTTGAATTCATCGGCTTCTTCAAGAGCTTTGGATTTCAGTTCTTCATAGTGCTCTTTGCCTTGATTAAGCAAATTGCCGAGTTTTTTGGCCACGTCGCCTGCTGTGCCTTTGAGATTCTTGCGAAGGTTTTCACCTTTTTCGGGAGCAATTAACATCCCAATAATTACACCTGCTGTTGCAGCTCCCAGAATGCCCAGGAAAATGTTAGCGGAATTTTTCATACGAATACGAGTTTAAGTTTAATGTGTCAAAATTCATTGAAAATAGTATGCCATAACACGGCGATTGATAGCGCTTTTTACTTAATTGAAATGAGGAAAAAATTTCACAACAACCGTCATCGTTTTCAATGCGGTGCTCTTTTAGGTCAATTTCGACCATTTTAATCGCCTTTGAGAAAGCTTTAGACCCGTCTTTGAATGGCACTGTTCTTTTATGAGGGTCGGTGTAGCTGAATAACCGCTATCATTAAAACAAAGAAACTTTATGAAACCGAATACAAAATTCTCTCTTCTCATTATATCACTCATCGTGGTTTCTGGCGCGCAGTTATACATGTGTACGTCAGAACCTTCACGTCGCGCAGTGGTAGACTTTCCACGTGAACAGCAAACCTTATCAACCGAGCTATCCGAACTTCAACAGGATATTGACCAGAATCTGGAAAAAACGGGGAGGCAAATTCAGGTTTCTTCTTCCGATGCAAAAGATAGGCTAGTAAGGGTCAATCGCGCATTCTTGCGGGAAAAAGGCGAAGTACGAAAAGCACTGGCGATTGTTAAGGCAGCTACTCAAGAGACTTGGTCCAGCGTTAAGAAAGACGCACGGTATACGTTGGACGATTCCAAGAGAACATGTTATAAATTGGAAAAGAATATAAAGAATCTAATTGCAAAAGAATAGATAGGTTAATCACGGAGTTAAATTTAAAGATTATGAGAGGCCGTTTGATAACGTTAATGATAGGAGTAGGAATGATTCTGATCATTATCGGCGCACAGTTCGCCAACTGATCATCGCTGAGAGACAGCCGGTACATTTGGGCTTAATCCATGGCAATTTAAATGCACAAAAAAAATTAATCAACTGGCCTCCTGCTTAAGGGGTAGTGAAATAATAAACGTGGACCCCTCATTTACTTTACTCCTGGCGGAAATAAAACCATGGTGAAGCTCGGTGATCTTTTTGCACAGCGCCAGCCCCACTCCTGTTCCCTCAAATTCACCGTTGTTATGTAATCTCTTAAACATCCCAAATATTTCTTCAGAATACTTTTGATCGAATCCAATACCGTTATCTTCAACGAAGATCCGGCAATATTTATTTACAAGGTTCTTGCTGTCCCGGTCACTGATCGCGAGGCTTATCTCTGAACGAATCTTGATGACTGGGTCAACATTTTTCTTTCTATACTTTAGCGCATTGGTTATCAGGTTTTGAAAGAGCGGGTGCATCAAACGTGAGCTCACATAGAGGGGTGGGATTGGGTCAATCAAGATAGTCGCCTTCTTTTCCTTCACTTCATCCTCCATTTCAACCAGCAACTCCTTCAGGACCACATTCAAATCACTGTTGGAAAATTCCGCTCCTTCGGTGGATAACTTGGAAAATGCCAGGATGTCGACAATCAGCGCCCGCATTCTATCGGAAGCGCTATTAATACGCGTGATCATCTTCACGTCCTCTTTCAAAACATCCTTGTATTTTATATGCAGCATATCGCTGAACATCCTGATTTTTCGAAGGGGCTCCTGTAAATCGTGTGATGCCATGAAGGCGAATCTTTCCAGGTCATTGTTGGCCGTCTCCAGGTGAGCAATGTTTTCCAGAAGCTTGCGGTTAAGGTCTTTTACCTTTTCTTCAGAAGCCTTGCGGTCCTTTATCTCAATTTCCAGGTTTCGGTTTATCGTGATCAATTTTTGCTCCTGCTCAAACAACAAGCGGTTTTTCTTATACAGGTCAATTAACACGCCCACCTTCGCACGCAACACTTCCGGATTGATCGGTTTGAAGATGTAGTCGATCGCTCCCGACTGATAGCCTTTAAACATATTTTCATCTCCGTAATTATTGGCGGTAATGAAAATAATGGGAATGTGTTTCAGCTTTTCCCGTTCGTAGATAAGGGCCGCAGTCTCGAAGCCATTTAAGTTCGGCATCTTCACATCCATCAGGATCATGGCAAAGTCAAACTCGGTCAGGAGTATTTTTAATGCCTGCCGTCCTGAATTGGCTTTTACGAATTTGTATCCGCCCGGTTCCAGGATGGTTTCTATGGAAAGTAAATTATCTTCCCGATCGTCTACCAATAAAATTTTGGGTTGCATACGTTACCAGATTATTTACAGAACCATAGACGCATCAAGGAAAGCAACTGGTCAATTTTAACCGGTTTGGTAATGTAGTCAGACGCCCCGGCCTCTATGCATTTCTGGCGGTCCCCTTTCATGGCTTTGGCCGTCACGGCAATAATGGGAAGGGAACTGTTTTTATGTTCGCGTCTGATTTTTTGGGTGGTTTCATAACCGTCCATTTCCGGCATCATGATGTCCATCAACACCATTTCAATCCTCGGATTTTCATTGAGTATGCTAATCGCCTCCTTTCCACTCTCTGCGGTGATGACGTTGATGTTAAAGCGTTCAAAGACTGTCGTTAGCGCAAAAAGATTACGCACATCATCATCCACGACCAGTATATTTTTACCCGTTAGAATATCCTCCTTGTTGCGAATATTCTCGATGATCCTCCGCTTATCGGGGGCGAGGTTCTTATGGTTAATGTGCAAGTGTGAGACCGTCTCTGCCAGCAGATTCTCAATAGAATTGACCCCTTTCATGATAAGGGAGCTCGAATTTGAATTCACATTATTCAACTCAATCTTGCTAAAGTCTTTGGCCGAATAGACGATCACGGGTGTCAATTTTTTCTTCGCCTTGCTTACTTCGTGAATAAGGTCAGTGCCTGCCATATCCGGTAAGGTATAGTCCAAAATGATGCAATCATAATCTTCCTTACCAACGAGCTCGAGGGCACGCTTGCCAGTTTCAGCGATGGTGATCTTTATCTTATCATCCTGGTGCATTTTTGCGATCTGCGAAGAATCAATTTCGTTATCTTCCACAATCAAAATACTCTTCATCTCTTTTTGGTCGCTGGAAATAATGTCGTCGAAAAGTTCGTTCAGCAAATCCGAATCCAACGGTTTAAGCAGGAAGCTGCGGGCTCCACGTTTTAACGCCAGCACACGGTTCTCTTCACCTGAAATCACATGAATGGGGATATGACGATACGTCAGATCATTGCGCAGCAGGTCAATGACTTTCCACCCACTCGTGTCGGGTAACTTCACATCCAGCGTTATGGCAATCGGAAAGAATCGATTAACGAAATC
>JANYKP010000567.1 GCA_025358195.1 Cyclobacteriaceae bacterium | reverse complement strand
ATGGCGATGCTAAGAGTAGTAAAAAATCGTTTCATAGACACTCGGTTAGCGAATAAGTTTTTTGGGTGAGAACTTGGGAATCAGCACTCCGAAATTGAGCATGACATTGCTCATTCGGTAGTCGGGGTATTGGCCCCAATAGTCAAATGCGATTTCCGGGTTTGTTCTGGATGACTTGTTTATCACATTACTGATTCCATACTGATACCGCACATCTGCGGTGATGTAGAGTCCGCCTACCTTTTGTTTGACACCTACGACAGCGGTGATTGAATAAATTAATTTATTGAATGACTTTGAATCATCCACGGCAGGCCCCGTCACCGTATATTTCTGGGCGCCGATTCCAATGTTTGTGGAAGCCTGGTTACTCGAACTCAGCAAAAAGCTAATGCCCGGCCCAAGGCCTACATAGGTTTGCCGCTGTAATGTATTCATCAGTTTGTATTGTACAATACCATTCAGGTCCAGCCAGGATTGCTTCATGGCGAAGGTTTGTGAACTGATGGCTGTCCCATCGGTATCGAAGGTTGCAAGGGAGGGATTCGTATATGAGTAGGTTCTATTCACCCATGCGATTTCGGGTGCCAGTATAATTTTCTTGTTCAGCTTAGGAAGGTCTTTTTCAAACATGAGCGTAATATGAAAATTTCCGGCTAGCCCGTACGTACCTTTTCCGCCGGCCGTACTGCCGATGTTGTAGTACTGAAGTACGGCAGGTTGTGTCATATTGGCTCCAATCTTAATTCCAAACCTGAAAATCGGATCATGCCGGAACTTGTTGAATAAGGCGATGAATTCAGCCGGATCTACAGAAGAGTTGACTTCATAAAACGGATCGATCTCCAACAATTTCAACATCATTTCGTCGGCCTTTTCCGGTTCCTCCAAATAGATGTAGGCGAGGGTGAGGAAACGGTAGGTTTCTCTTTTTTCTGCCGTGGTAAAACCCTTGCCTTCCGGTGCTTTCAAACATCCTTCGGTGATGCCGGGTAATTCATGTAGCCTACCCTGTTCATAGGTTGACCGCACCTGGCGTAGCACCTGTGTACAATTACTGGTTTGAGAAAAAGCGGTGGTTCCTCCGGCTAACAAAACAAGGATCAAAAAATAAAGTCGCTTCATAGAAATCATTTATTTGTTATTGTCCGGATAATTTTCGCACGTTCTTTCGTACGGAAGGTTCCCCACAAAATTGTCCCATTCATCTTTACTCATGTTGCGGGTAACATACGTACAGAGTGAATTGGCCATCGTGCTGATCCTCGTGGGCCACGCGTGGATGGTTTCACTGGATTTGTCAGCATTGGCATGCATGCCTGTCATCAATTGCTCATCATCGGGAGAAAACGTTGCACTCCAAACCCACTCCTCACCGTCACTCAACACAATGGGTTGGTCTGCAAGCCTGTTCCAATTCCAAAGCCGCACGGACTTGTCACGGCTGGTGGTGGCAAAAAAGGTGGACGCATTATTGAAGACGATCTCCTCGATGTGGGCCGTGTGACCCGAGAGAATCCGGGGGGGTAAATTGCTGTCCTCCGTGATGATTTTTATTTCACCGGTTTCATCACCAATCATGATCCTCCGAGGGTCGGGGGTAAAGGCAATGGCCGTTAAGTCAACTGAATTTTTATAAGCAATTTTTTCAGCATAGTTATTGGTGATGTCCCATATATAAAGTGCACCCGAAGCGCCGGCACCCGCCAGGCGTTTTCCATCATGACTTAATGCAATCGTATGGATTTTTTCTTTTGGTTTGATGACTTCCCGAACCGAATTAAAATCGGTGAATTTAATGCTCATGCCTGCCTGATCCCGTACATAAGCCCCATTCTCGTTCGTGGAGTAGATCAGTGTTTCTACACCGGAGAACCCAGGTACCTTTTTAGGTCCATTGCCAGGATTCTTCAGATCGTATAATTCAATATAATTCAACGTCAGGTCACCCGTGGTGGCACCGCCGGCCACAAGCCAGTTTCCATCCGGGCTTATATCCAGTACGTACACCTGATAGTCTGTTCTTCCGCCCATAATAGAATCCGCTTTCCATTCATCGTTTTGAATTCTCCACCGGAGGATTCGTCCATCACTTCCGCCTGAATAAATCTCTTTTGATTTGACATTGGTAACCAATGCACGCGCCGCACCTTTATCATGACCTGTTAGATGGCGGGTAAGATGATCATCAAATTTTGGGTTATCCAGCGCCTTATAAAGGCCATTATAGATGTCGTTGTCAAAGAGATTTCCACCATACGTCGTGTTGAATTTGTAGGCCTGCTGTGCCATCAGTGCTTCCAGTTCAGGCTGTTTGAACAATTCTTTTGACTTGACCGACATGGCCTTTCCTTGAGCAACATATTGTTGTCGGAGGGCCTCTTTTTGTGCAGCGCGAGCCTCCGTCGTAGCTTTTTCAGCTTCCTGTCGTTTTTGTTCAGCGAGTGCGGCACTTTTCACTGCTTTGGCTTCAGCAATTTCCGCTTTCTTTAAGTTTTCTAATGCCGCAAGCCGTTGTTTTTCAGCTTCGGCCTGAGCTTTTGTCGCTCGATCAGCCTCTTCTTTGGCAAGTTTTGCTTGCGCGTCGGCGCGTGTTGCTTGTGCCTTTGCATCTGCGGCATTCTTGTCGGCCAATACCTGAGCTGCCTGGGCCAGGACCGTTTGCTTTTCTGCCTCTACTTTCGCCTTCACAGCTGCCGCATTTTGGAAGAAGGCATATACAAGAGCAATAAGAGCAACGAATGCCAGGATACCGAATACAGTCGCCTGGGTTCGGGCCCTTTGTAGTCTTCGCTTCTGCTCCAGTTCTTTGATCCGCTGCTCGGTCTCCCATTCTTTCTTGGAGTACTCGAGGAAGATCATCGTGCGCTCGAACGCCGGGTTGTAACGTTGTCCCCATACCAGCGTGGGTCTGTGCTTCGTCTGCCAGTTCAATGCAAGTTGTAAATCCGGGGGCCTCCAGAGGCCGGCCTTACCTACCTGGTATTGTGTGGCTGCTTCGGCCAAACGCAGGTACATCTGCACGGCATCGGCTTCATCGTCCACCCAGTTTTTCAGACGCACCCAGATGCGCATCAAACTTTCGTGCGAGATGTCCACCATGGATTTGGAACCGAGGATTACGCCATGAGCGGGTGTTACCAGCGAACGACCCGGTGCACGGAATTTTTCTATTACCGCCATAACATCGTTTTCCGAAACATCGGCAATGGCGGCAATTTCATTCAGACGGGTAGGGCGTCGTATACCAAAGTTTTCACCACGTTTTTCCGTGATAGCCTTGAACATAATTTCGCAGATACGCTGCTGTTCTTCGTCCAATTCATCGTAGGCTTCATTTGCGTGCATCGACAACGCTTCCGTCATCGTTCCAATGGCCTCGTAGTGTTTTAAATCGAGCGGTTCATCTTCGTAATCTTTAAACCTACCCCAATAACTCCAGGTACGCATGAGCGCGTGTTGAAGAATTGGAAGTTGGTCTGGGTTATCTCCCAGGTCGTTGAGTAATTGTTGGGTAAGTCGCGGTGCAATCTTGGCTCCGCCTACGGCCACAGGTCCATCAATGGCCCGGCGTTTCTGGTCGCGGGTCATTTGCGGAATCAAGTAGTGACTATCATTTATTTTCCGGGTCAACTCAGGAAATTGAGCACAATCTCCTATAAAATCCGAACGCATCGTGATCGCTACGTAGATGGATGAATCTTCATAGTTCACAGCTTCCATCAAGAGGTTGACAAAGCCCAGGGTCTCGTTGATCGAGTTGGGATCGGAGCCGTCCTTGAAGCGGAACAATTCTTCGAATTGGTCAACCAGGATTAAGTAGTTGACATCCGCAGACCGTCGGGATTGTTGAATAGCTTCCACTAATCCTAACGAACTGCTTCTTAGCAACGTAGAGACGATGGTACGTTTTATTTTTTTGTCTTCGGGATCGGCCTGGTTGTATTCCTTGGCGCTGCCGAGGAGTGACTCCGCCAGGTTATCGATAGGATTTGCGCCTGGGCGAGTGACAACCACTTCCCAATTGGGGCTTGCGTCGGTGAGGAAGCCTCCATAGAGGATAGGAAGTACCCCGCAATAGATGAATGATGATTTACCACTTCCAGAAGGACCGATAACGCCTACGAACCGGCTTTTGGAAAGTTTAAGGAGCACTTCATCGCTTTGTCCTTCGCGGCCAAAGAAGAGATGGCTCTCTTCAATTTTGAATGGGCGCAGCCCGGGGAACGGGTTGCTGGTGGTGACCTGTGACGGTGCGCCAGGTAGTTCGTCTACTTGTTGGCTCATAGGACTTAGGGTTTAAATTCTTGTAAAAACATTTTCACTGATTCGGCAGACTTACGAATGTCGCCACTGATAAGGGTGACGTTTTGATTCTTGTAATTGTCCAGGCTGGTTTCACTCACAATGGCTTTGCCCCGAATGGGTTTGTTGCGACCGAAGCCGGGGGCCTTTAAGAGATCCAGTACTTTCATACGCACCCACTGGTCATTCACTTTCCCTTTATAAATAATGGCAGCGTCAAAGTTTTTGAGATTTTCGATGTGCTTCTTGCGCACCTCCATCAGATCACCCTCGAAGGCAGGGAACACCACTTCGAAGCCCGACTTCTGAATAACATCCACCAGTGGCAGCACCTCCTGGTGGTCTACCTTGTCGTGCATGAGGTAAATTGTTTTGCCGGAGGTAACGAGATCTGCCGTTCTGTTTTGGGCCGTCAGTAATTCTTCGCGCATGATATTCTTAAAGTCTTCCAGCGGGTTTTGAAGAATTTCTGCGCCCTCTTGGGCCTCAATGTCGCGTCGCAATGAATCGATGAATGTTTTTTGCTTGTCGCTCGCATTTCTAAGATTGGGGGCGATCCAAATGAGTCGTGAAAACTCTTCCTTTCGGGAGCGTTTTATGACAGCATGTTCTGCCGCGAGTTTATTTTGGATATCTACAACTGATCGGTCGGACCCTTCCGGGATTTCACCGTAGGCACTTCCAATCAGGTGAATGGAAAGACTGCATTCCTCCAGGTCCTTGCGAATAATTCTTTCCAGTTCTTCTGTGCGTGTGGGCAAGAGCTGGCTTGGCAATACTTGATACCCGTGACGTTGCAATTCCCGCCGGATGATATTGCGCTGGATAGACAGGTCATGCCCTGTTTCCGCGAGATAAATGGTCCTGCGTTTATAAAGATTTTTTACTTCTGCTTTCGACTGGCCTTTCAGTACAATCAAAACTTCGTGAATGTCATATACAAGGTCCACCATCTTCATCCAATATTGTTTCTCTGCTTCGAGGCTGAAGAAATCGGTGTATTCCTTCATCAGTCCCGTTTCATTATCGACCTGATACATGTCATAATTCAGTAATTCGCGAAGGCGGGGAGGTTGTTCCAGCGTGGTTAGCGGTGATTTAAGCACTTTGAAAACACGGCCTATTTTTGATCCGCTGGTGGCTTTGTAATACGACTCCACCGTGTCGAGGCATCGACCCGATTGAGCGAACTCTTTTGAAAGAATCGTCACCAGTACGGCCGCATTGTCCATCGTGGAGGCTGTGAAATCGTCATACTCCGACTTCACGACAACGTTTATCTTTTCGCCCAGCACCTGGTAGAGCATGAGGTCCAGAAATTTCTTGAACTGGGATATCCAGCCGATCTCATTTTTTTTGCCGGTGTCGTTATCTTTTTCGGCAAAGGTGATCAGTACATCGATGTCGTAAGCCATAGCTCAATTCGTTTTAAAAAATTAGACTCCTATTTTTTTATCCTTTGTTTTATCCCTTGTCACATTTCTAA
>JANYKP010000564.1 GCA_025358195.1 Cyclobacteriaceae bacterium | reverse complement strand
CCTCACCCCGGCCCTCTCCGGGGGAGAGGGAGGAGTTACGGGGTAGAGTGGACTTCGTACTTATTTTAAAATCTCATCCACCGATTACCAGATTACCGGTTACCGATTACCTTACGAGCCTCACCCCGGCCCTCTCCGGGGGAGAGGGAGGAGTTACGGGGCAGAGTGGACTTCGCACTTATTTTAAAATCTCATCCACCGGTCACCGGCCTCACCCCGACCCTCTCCGGGGGAGAGGGAGGAGTTCCGGGGCAGAGTGGACTTCGCACTTATTTTTAAAATCTCATCCACCGGTCACCGATCACCGGTTACCCGGTTACCGATTACCTGACTGCTAAAATATCCGAAGCATCGAAAAGTTATCACTTCCATATTTTCCCTTTGATGATGACATTCGCGATCAACTGACTTCCAAAGCTGTATGGGAGAAAGGTAAACGATGGCATCGGCTTCGTTATAAAGACACTGGCGATCTTTCCAACAGATATACTGCCGTGGGTTCCCAACAATTCCAGTGCATACGCTGTATTGATAGTAGCGGCATTGATGGCCTCCTCCGGCGTCATCTTCATTTTTATACAGGCGAGCGAAATCATGAGCGACATGTTACCACTCGGCGCACTTCCGGGGTTATAATCACTTGCAATGGCAAGCGGAAGACCGGCGTCAATCATTTTACGGGCCGGGGGAAAAGGCAAATTCAGGAAAAAGGCAGCACCGGGTAAAGCCGTTGGCATGGTAGAAGTTCCTTTTAGAAGGAGCATCTCTTCCTCACCAATATTTTCAAGGTGGTCAACACTGATGGCGCCGGTCTTCACCCCTGCCTGAACGCCGCCCGATCGATGGAGTTGGTTGGCATGGATGCGTGGTCTCATCCCAAATTCCTTTCCTCGCTCTGCAATCTTTTCTGTTTCCTCTTGTGAAAAAAAACCCTGCTCACAGAACACATCAATATAGTCGGCTAGTTTCTTCTCCGCTACAGCAGGAATCATCTCTTCGAGGACAAGCTTCATATAATCCTCCTTTTTCATTTCTCTTGGCACCGCATGCGCTCCAAGAAAGGTAGTTTTCACTGTGAGCGGTGTTTCTTTGCCGATACGTCGGGCAACCCTGAGCATTTTCAATTCATCATTTACCGTGAGGCCATAACCGCTTTTAATTTCTACCGCCCCCGTGCCCATACTGATGATCTCCTGTGCGCGGGGCAGCGACCGCTCAAACAACTCGTCTTCTGAAATAGTCTGGAGCTTCTTTGCTGAGTTGAGAATGCCACCGCCCCGGGATGCAATTTCTTCATACGTGGCCCCTTTGATTTTCATCACAAATTCATCCTCACGTGAAGCAGCAAACACCAGGTGTGTGTGACTGTCCACAAAACAAGGGAACACATAGCCCCCGGCGGCATCGATTGTTTGTTCGGCGTTAATTACGGGCAGTTGGTTCATGGTGCCGAAACCAGAAATATTCTCTCCGGTGATCAGCAAAAATGCATTTTCAAGCACGGGCAGAATCGACATTTCAGTGCCTGAAAGAAAATGTGGGGTTGACTCACGGACCTGGACAAGCCCCCTGATATTGATAATGAGCAGGTCGGCCATCGTGCTAATTATTCAACCGGAACGAGCTCACCGTTTCGGAAATAGATAAATGGCAGTTCCTCGTTGTCGTGACGCGCTGAGAGCTTGTAACCCCTTGTCAGAAAGCCTGGCATGAGTCCATCTTTGGAAAGCCCTTCCTGAAAATAAACACCGTATTTTTTTAATGCCATCCCGATAAACATCATGAAATCATAACCGTATTTATTGTAGTTCCTGTATTCCGATGGAAAAGAGCCATGACTTTTCATAAAGCTTTTCCGGAAGGCGACAAATTTTGGCTGGCGAAGCGGCGTGTAATTGGGCGCGGCAAACATTACGTGAAGTCGTTCATATTTGGTCAGATCAACCGATGTGTTGTCAAGCCATGATTCGGAGCCAATGACAATAACAGAATCTCCCCGCGACTCAACGCTACTGATCACTTTCGTATAAATCAGTGGATCATCGGATGCTACAAAGATGCTACCGATGCTGTCAAGTTTGAGTTTAAATTGAATGGGATTTTTAAATTCATCGAACTCGGTGGGTGAAGCCAGAATAGAGATAATCCGGGCCGCTGTTTCTTTGTGGAATTCTTCCGACCAAACGACCGTGAAGCCAAGTTCCGTGGCGCGGTTTGCAAAATTAATTGCCATGACAGAATCCTTTGGCGTATCGCCATACATCACCATACAGTTTTTATTCCTGATCCGGCCGGCCAGTAACTCTGCCGACTTTGTGCCGATGGTCTCGAAGGAGGGCTGAAATAAAAAAGCATAAGGATTCTGCCCTACAAATTCCGAATAACTTGAAACCGGGTGGATGATATTTGTTTGGTTCTTTTCAGAGAACGCTTGCACAATCCTGGCTTCATTCCGGAAAAATGGACCAACGATCAGATCGGTATTTTTTAATTCTTCTGTTTCCAGCAATCTCTTCAAAACTTCCTGGCCTCGCTCTGTATCATTGGGGTTTCCTTCCGTATCATAGGCGAGTAGATTAATTCGAATGCCCTGCTTTCTGAGTGTGTCATTAGCGATCCTCATACCTTCATACAAATCAAGCATGACCTGATTCTGTTTTTTGGCAGGCGAAGGGTCAAGGGTACTGGTAAGAAAAGGAAAGAGTACGCTCACATTATAAAAATCTTTTAAAACGGGTAGCGATGCTGCGGTAACAAATTGCTCACGAGGAAGGCTGAACGTTTTGATAACAGAGTCCAGCAGTACTTTATCCTGAATGACCGGCGTTTGCTGGCTGATGGCGAGGGCCAGCGCATATCCTACTTCGACGTCTAGTGGATATTCCTCCCACATCATCCTCAGTATTTCCGGGTCTGTGATCCGGGTAAGATAATGTCGTTTGAACTTCGCAATCTCCTGCATCTCCAGGTAGTCTTCTTGTTTCACCTCACGCAGCACGTGCATTCCCTGGAAGTATTCACGCTGATCAAAGTAAATTTTGGCAAGCCAGTAATTTACCTCGTTCAACTGGTCCCATTCCGGGTACGTCTTTTTGATTTGAAGAAGCATATCCTTGGCTACAGCGAAATAGTTTTGCCGGAGCGCCGCCATGGCATAATAGAACGACGCGTATTCCGAATACGGATTGTCCTTGTCGTACGCCAGCAATGGCTTAAAAGTCTCCATGGCGAGGTCATACTTTCCTTCTGAAAAAAATTCGCTCGCATTCTTATACTGGTGCTTTGGATCCTGCGCTCCTGCCACTTGAAAGGCAAAAAGTGAGAGCGCACAAAATGCGATGCGAACAAACTGAGTAAAACCTGAAACGTTGAACATGAAACCGTGAGCTAGTTTTATTCCCATTCTATCGTGGCAGGTGGTTTTGAACTGATATCATACACCACCCGGTTAACTCCTTTTACCTTGTTAATAATCTCAGACGACATTTCACTTAAAAATTCATAGGGCAGGTGCGACCAATCGGCAGTCATGCCATCCACACTAACAACAGCCCTTAGGGCCACCACCTTTTCATACGTCCGTTCATCTCCCATCACACCCACCGCTTGCACCGGAAGCAAAATCGCCCCGGCCTGCCACACTTGATTGTACAAGTTATGATTTCTCAGGCCCTGGATGAAAATGTTATCGACCTCCTGCAATATCCGTACCTTTTCCGGGGTAATATCACCTAAAATGCGAATACCAAGCCCGGGCCCGGGAAATGGGTGCCGACCCAAAATGGCGGGATCGATCTGCAACGTCTTTCCCACAAGCCTGACTTCATCTTTAAATAAGGCATTCAAGGGTTCAACTACTTTCAGCTTCATCGTAGCAGGCAAGCCTCCAACGTTGTGATGCGATTTTATGGTTACCGATGGACCTTTTACCGAGACCGATTCGATTACATCCGGGTAGATGGTGCCCTGGCCGAGCCACTTCACATCGGTGATCCTGTGCGATTCTTCGTCAAACACGTCGATGAACGTTTTACCAATGGCTTTGCGCTTGGCTTCCGGATCCGACAAGTCTTTTAATGCGGAATAGAATTTCTCTTTGGCATCAACGCCTTTAATATTCAAACCCATTCCCTGGTAGGAGTTCAATACCTGTTGAAATTCATTCTTTCGCAGCAGACCATTGTCAACGAAAATACAATACAGATTTTTTCCAATGGCTTTATGGACCAAGGTAGCCGCCACGGTTGAATCAACGCCACCCGAGAGCGCCATTACTACTTTATCCGTACCTAATTTCATTTTCAACTCCGCCACGGTTGTCTCAACAAACTGATCGGGTGTCCAGTCCTGGGAGCAGCCGCAAATATGAACTACGAAATTCCTTAATAAATTTTTGCCATCGATGGTGTGCGTCACCTCCGGGTGAAACTGAATACAATAAATCTTTTCACCCTTTTTTCTAAACGCCGCAATCTTTACCGAGTGCGTACTGGCGATCACTTCGAAAGCATCGCTGATGGATTCAATGGTGTCGGCGTGTGACATCCATACTTGTGAGTCGAGGGAAATTTCTTTTAATAATTCATTGTGATGGTCCACGGTGGTGAGTCGGGCACGGCCATACTCACGTATTTGTGAAGGCAATACTTTCCCGCCGGTTTTATGTGCGATCAACTGCGCACCATAACAAATTCCGAGTACGGGCACATTCCTGAAAAGGGAGAGGTCCACGTCCGGTGACCCGGCGTCACGAACGGAGCACGGGCTGCCTGATAGAATAATTCCCTTCGTCGCGGGGGTAATGGCAGGAATCTTATTGAACGGGTGGATTTCACAGTAGACGTTCAGTTCACGTATCCGTCTGGCGATCAGCTGTGTGTATTGTGAACCGAAGTCGAGGATGAGAATTTGCTCTGCCATGCGCAAAAATAGGGCAAGAAGGGCGGTTTAGAAAATGTTATCGGGAAATAGTTGTTCGTTCTTCTTTTGCCAATTGATATTTCCAGCTGCCAATTTCCTGAAGGAACTAATCCTCTACCTCGTAGCAGTATTCCTTAAGATATCCTGCCGCTTCATCCATTCCAAGA
>JANYKP010000560.1 GCA_025358195.1 Cyclobacteriaceae bacterium | reverse complement strand
CTCAGCATGCGATCGCTCTCCAGCCAGAAGCCGGTCTCAAGATTTGTGGCCGCGACGGTGAGGTAGTAATTGGTAATGTCGGTACTGGTGAAGGCATTGTTTTCACCGCCTACCCGCTGCAGGGGCTCGTCATAGTTGGGGATATTTTTAGAACCGCCGAACATCAGGTGTTCAAATAAATGAGCAAATCCCGTTTTATCAGGTCGCTCATCCCGTGAACCCACATCGTACAAAATGTTCATCACAGCAATGTCAACACGTTGATCTTCATGCACCAGCACCCGGAGGCCGTTATCGAGTGTGAATGAAGAAAATGGAATCATAGGAAATAAAAATTTACGCCAATAAGTCTGTCAACACATTTTTTGCCTGTTGCGGATCCAGCCGTGGGCCCCACTGACTTACCACGTGTGATGACGCCAGGGAAGCAAGCTTGCCCGCCTCGGCATAACTGTGGTGATGGGTAATCCCATACATAAAGGCTCCTGCGAACATATCTCCCGCTCCATTGGTGTCCACCGCCCGTACTTTATAAGGTTCTATCTGAACGAACGTATCACCATCATAAATCAAGGCGCCGTTTGCACCTAATGTAATAGCGAAACGTTTCGCCAGCTCCTTCAGTTTTTCCCGCGCTTCAAGTACGGTATCTGTTCCCGTGAATATCATAGCTTCTTCCTCGTTGCAAAACAAAAGATCAACACTGGCCCCCACAATTTCCTTCATTTGAGTCGCGAAATATTTTACCATGCTGGCATCCGAAAACGTGAGCGCCACCTGCACCTTATTTTTCTCCGCGATCTTTTTTGTTGCTTTCATCGCTTCCAGGCCTTTCGGGCTCGCTACCAGATATCCTTCCAGGTAGACATAGGATGATTGTTTGATCGCCGCTTCATCGAGGTGTTCTGGTGAAAGCAGGGAACTAACCCCCAAAAACGTATTCATGGTTCGTTGTGCATCCGGGGAAGTCATCACCAGACAACGGCCCGAATGGCCTTGTGGACAATTTTCATACTTCAAATTAGTATCGACACCATTTCGTTTAAGATCTTCCAGAAAATATTTCCCCAAATCATCACGTGCGACAAGGCAGGAATAAAAACTTTTACCCCCGAACTGGTTGACCGCGACCACCGTGTTGCCGGCAGAGCCGCCACCCGACAACTTACTTCGCTTCATGTCGATCGCCTGCATCAATTCCTGCTGGCGTTTCTCATCTACCAGGGTCATGACGCCTTTTTCAACTGCGTTTTTTTCAAAAAAGTCAGGCTCTACTTCCGTCACAATATCCACAATGGCATTGCCGATGCCGTAAACGTCATACTTCATTCGATTCTAATTTTAGGCCTCAAAAGTAAAGAAAAAGATACTGGATAATACCGGTTACTGGATTCTTGTTGCTGGTCAGTCCAACTCCCAGATTGATAATCGCAAAAGAAATAGCTATCATCGGGAACTAAATCAAAGGAAGCAAGCCAACAGCCAATAGCCAACAACTAAATCCCCCTACTTATGAAAAGATACCTCTGTCTTATTTTGGTCCTCCTTTGTTATAAAGCCCATGCCCAAACCATTATAAAATGCGGACAACTGATTGATGGAAAATCCGATCAACCGTTTAGCAAGAAGGCCATTGTAGTAGCGGGTAATCTGATCAGGGACATTATCGATTGGGATAAAATTCCGGTAGGGGCAAATGTGATTGACCTGTCAACGAAAACGGTTTTGCCAGGGCTCATTGATTGTCATACGCACGTGTTACTGCAAGGAGACATAACGTCGGAAGAATACGATGCTCAATTATTAAAGGAGAGCATACCCTATCGTACCATCCGTGCAACCGTGGCGTGCAAGATTGCTTTAATGAACGGATTTACGACCATACGCGATGTTGAAACCGAGGGCGCCATGTATGCGGATGTTGATCTGAAAAAAGCCATTAACAATGGAGTGATTCCCGGGCCTCGCATGTTTGTGTCCACCCGCGCGATCAATACTACGGGGCATTATCCGATTGGCAATGGGGAATACAGTTGGGAACTCCACATGCCGAAGGGTATCCAGGAAGTGACGGGTGCTGACGAGGCGCGCAAGGCAGTTCGTGAACAAATAAGTTATGGTGCCGATTGGATAAAAATTTACGCTGACCGGGGATATTTCCGCAAACAGGACGGATCTTTTGGAAGCATCCCGAATTTTACCACTGAAGAAATTCAGGCAGTAGCCGAAGAGACGATCCGGTCAAAACGAATGCTCGCCGCCCACGCCATGACGCCCGATGGAATTATTTATTCACTGAAGGCGGGAGCACGAACAATTGAGCACGGTTCGGCGATGAATGAGGAGTGTATGGATTTGTTTATTGCCAAGGGAGCTTTCTGGGTCCCCACGCTTACGGTGATGGACTACGTTGCCGAGGGAAGAGCCAAGCTAGGCGCCGTGAGCTACTTGCAAATGTACCAGGGCGTGCAAGCTATTTTTGGAAAGGCCCTAAAGAAAGGCGTAAAGATTGCGTTCGGAACAGATGCCGGTGGCTTTGATTGGCAAAAAATTCCGCAGGCCCGTGAATTTGGTTTTTATGTTAAGTACGGCATGACGCCCATGCAAGCTATTAAGACTGCTACTACCGTCGCGGCTGAGTTACTCAACAAGAGCGGGCAATTGGGAGAGATCAGCAAAGGCGCTTATGCTGATATCATTGCTGTTGACTCCGACCCGTTACAAAAGATTGAAGCACTAGAAAAAGTAGTTTTTGTGATGAAGGATGGTAAAGTGGAGAAAAAATGACAGCAATTACACTCTGAAATGAGACTAGGAAAGGTCATTTAATAATTTCATAATATTGCATTGACTGAAGAAGTAATGCGGATAAATACAAGCGAAAAAATTGACTTAACTAAAGGAATAAATCTCCAAATTTCTGGGGAACTCGGCAGATACAATACCTTACCCTTGGACGCTTTGGTTAGAATTGCTGAAAGCCTTCAAAGTCTACTTATAACTTTGGCCAAAATCGATTTAGATAACTCAGACCCAATTCATTTAGAAAATTTTCGCATGGAATTGTCTGGATTTAAAAAAGGAAGTGCGGTTCCTCAGTTTATTTTGACTCCACGAATTCAAACCTCAATTGGCAATGTTGATAGCCAAAGGAAGAGGGTAAATAAAAAATTCGATAAACTTATGCAGCTATCCAACAAAGGAGATTTTACTCAAATCAAGAAACTGTATCCTAATCCATTAAGTAGAAATCAAATTGTAGATCGGCTGTATGATTTTACTAATAGCTTTGGAAATGCACCAACCTCAATTGTAAGAATTGAGAACGATATAATAAAACCTGTATACAAAATCAAGAAGCTTAGCCCTGAAACAAAAAAACTTTTATTCACAGAAATAATTTCCGTGGCAGCTGAGCCAAAAGAGGAATATGGAGTAGCTAAAGTTAAAGTGACTACTACTGCCAAGGGAAAGATAAGAAATAGCATAGAGCAACTTTATAGAAAGTCAGAAACAACATTGTCATACTCACCTAAAGTGATTGTTTGTGGTGACGCCATCTATAATTTGAATATCCCACTTCGCTGTTCCTTAGAAAATGAAAACAGGTATTACTTAATACAAAACGAACTTCTTGATATAATAGGAACCGGGATGACAGAAGAGGAGGCGGAAAAGAATTTTTCTGAAGAATTTAATTTCATTTATAGAAGATATAATGAACTACCTGATGACAGGCTTTCTGATAAATTAAGGAAGATTAAGTCTTTCCTGACCTATTTTGTTAAATCAATCGAAAAATAATGGCTGCCTTGGATTCAAAAAAAACTCATAGAAATTTGAAGAAAAAAGGTTTTGTTGAATCACCAGGTGATCACAAATATTTAGAGTTTTTTCACGAAAACAAACTTGTTTTACACACCAAAATTAGTCACGGGGGCAAATCTGACCTAGATGACTACTTGATTAAACAAATGTCAGTGCAATGCAAACTTGATAAAAAACAATTCATGGATTTAGCAAAATGCCCTTTATCTAAAGACAGATATTTGGCAATACTCAGAGACAAGAAAGAATTTTGATCTTTACTTTTTGTTGGTAAGGTTCAACGTCATCTTCAGTTTCGCAGCACGATCGGGGTAATCGGTGATGAAGCCATGAACACCCATCCCCTTCAACACTTTCATTTCGGTGGGATCATTTACCGTCCAGGGAATGACGCGCATTTTTAATTCACGGCAGTATTTCACGATCTCCTTCGTGAGCAATTTATAATCGGGGCTGTAGATGAAGGGTGAAAAACCCAGTTCATTGATATTTTGATCCACGGTCTTCTTGTTCTCAATCAGGGCCGCCAGGCGTATGTCCGGATATTTTGTATGCCAGTATTTCAACACCCGAAAATCAAAGGATTGGATAATCACGCGTTCCATCGGAAGATATTGGTCGAGGAGATTGTACACCAGATCAGAAAATTCCTCCGGCTTCGGATGAAATTTGCCGTCACTTTCCGGCGAGGTTTTGATTTCAATATTGTAGTCTACCTCGTACTTTGAAAAATTTTTGATGTGGTTTTCCACGGCCACGATCACTTCACTCAGCAATGGTTTATAGACGTTCATCTTTTCTTGTTCCGGAAACCGTTCATTTCCCCTGGAGCCGCAGTCCCATTGCTTCACTTGTTCATAGGTCATCTCGAAGATGTTGTACTTCTTCTCTTCCTTGACCGTAATCGCCTTGCCGGAAGGAGGCAGACAAATAGCAGCCAACATCCACGGCTCATGTGATACTACAATTTGTTTGTCTTTGGTTATTGCGAGATCCATTTCCAACGTCGTGACGCCCGAATCAAGGGCCATAAGAAATGCCGGCAATGAGTTTTCAGGTTTCAACCCGCGGCAACCGCGATGCCCCTGCACATCAAATTTGGGAAGGTAGATCTGTGCGTAAACTGGGCTAGTCATCAAAAAGGTGAGTGCTAGAAGTAACTTTTGCATCGCCAAAGATAGTGATTCTGGGTGCTGGGAGGATACATTCCAGGACCCAGCACCCAGTACCAAGAACCCAGCCTCAGTTCCTTATCATCATCCTCATCCCTCCACCCTGTCGCATCCCTCCCATCGGATTGAGTTGCTTGTTCAGCGAATAGGTGAAACTAATCATGACGTACCGTCCCAGATTATTCGTGACTTGCTGCTGAAGGTAGTTGGCTGTGGCCGACTGGTTTACGCTCAGGCTCTGGTCCAGCAAATTGTTGATGCCAAATTTTAACTCACCCGTATTGTTTTTCAAAAGGAAACGCGATACGGAAAGGTTCCACAACGGTATGGTTTGGTTATAATTGGTCGTTTGACTGTTATAAATCAAATAATCAAAACTCGTATTGAACTGATAATTCTTTAAGAATGTAATGTTGGTTTCAGCAGAATACGTTTTATTAAAATAGACCTGGTTATTCTGCGTATTGAATTCATATTTTGTTTCCTGGTGGCTGAAGTTGGCACTCAGGTCGAGTGTGACCTCTTTATAAGTAAAGTTATACCGGGCTGTGCCGCCCACCGTCTCCTGCCATGTGTGGCTCTCACGGTCGTTCAGCAGATTGATACCACGCATGTACGTACCCGTCGGGCCCACGTTAATACGGCTTTTTAATTTTCTGATGGGAAATCCAAAATTGAAATTTCCGGTGAGGTTCAAATTATCTTTTACGTTCACCGGTTTGGTTACTCGCACAAGATTACTGTTTACAGATTGTGAGTTGGTGACAGCGTTCGTGGTGTACCCCGCCGTGATGAAAGCGAAAAAGTTTACAAACTTGGCCGGATCGAAGGTCGTGAAATTGGTAGTGATACGATGTTGATAAGCAGGTTTCAACTCAGGATTGCCGACAGAAATATTGAGCGGGTCACTATTATCCACTACCGGCTGAAGTTGCTGGATGCTGGGCTCTTGCATCGACGTCTCGTAGTCCATGCGTAAATGTTTAAAGTTGGAAAAGTCATAATTAAAATGAGCGACTGGCAGAATATTTTCGAACGTGCGGTCAATCTTCTGATTTTTAGAAATTAAATCTCCTTTTAACCGCGTGTTTTGCCAACTGGCGCCGACGGAGAAATTATATTTTTGTCGGTTGAGGCGAAAGCTGATCCCAGGCCGGTTATAAACATATACGCTGTTATATTTATTCGTCAGCTGATTATTGATGGTTGGTTGTCCGTTTTTTTCATCGTACACCTCCCGATCTACCTGATTCAGGTTCGTTCGTATCGAATAACTTCCCTCTAAGTATTTTCTGCCACCCAATGGCTCGATGTAGGATACTGTTGCTCCGTATGTTTGGTTATCAGTAGCCTGGGTATTGGTTTGAAGGATCTCTTGAGTGCCAGGCGAGGCGTTATAGTACTGATTGGTTGATTGCAAATTTCCGTTGCTGTTGGTTTGGGTTAACCCAAACGTGAGGTTCGAGGAGAACGATCTCCCTTTCTTTCCAAAACGATGCCGGTAGAGTAGACTGGAATTGAGGTTGAAGTTTGTCTGTGCATTAAAGTTAGCGCGGAGACTTTCATTTTGAAGTTTGTTGTCGGAGGTGGTCGTCTGGCCCTGGGTGTGAGAATTAAGTTCAGATTCAGAATAGGTCAGGCTGTTCGTTGATTTTACGGAGTTGGCAGAATCAATTTTGTGGTCCACGTTCAGGTTTAGCCGGTGGTTATCACTTGCATTCAATTGTACACTGTTCTCATCATACAAGTAACTGCTGTCGTTGGGCAGGTAATTCACGCGGTGCGTCTGTCGTGTGATCTTTTGATCCAACCGATTGTAGAAGTAGTTGGAAGTAAGTTGGGTCTGCTTACTCAGATCGCGATTAAAGTTTACCCCTCCCGCATAGTTCGTCATAATTCCATTTTGCCGGCCGCCGTTGTTGAGGGGCACCCCACTTTGGTTATTGCCTCCTATCTGAACGGTCATCGCCCCGCCACCCCCTCCCATCATTTGCTGCGACCCTCCCGTGAAATTCATAAACTCGTCAATGGAAAAACCCTGTTCGTTTATATTGTTGCCCATTCCCAGAAAGGAAAGTTGTTTGCCCT
>JANYKP010000542.1 GCA_025358195.1 Cyclobacteriaceae bacterium | reverse complement strand
CCGCCTGGAGAAAATAAAATTTGAACTAAAAAAAGTGGTGGAGGCTTTTAACTCCGACAGGATCGGTATCATCATCTTTTCTTCCGAAGCTTTTATGCAATGTCCGCTCACCTATGACCAAAACGCACTAGACTTGTTTATCGAGACCATGAGCACCAACCTGGTGCCTTCTTCGGGCACTGACTTTGGACCGGCCCTGCACATGGCTCTCCAAAAACTTCAGGACCAGGAGGGCGCACAAACGAACCAAAAGTCGAAGGTGATCATTTTGATCAGCGATGGCGAAGACTTTGGCGATGAAACGGATAAATATGTTCGTGATATCGAAAAGGAAGGTATTAAGCTTTTCACGCTAGGGATAGGCACGGAGCGCGGAAGCCAGATCTACGCAGGACGTGGTTATAAGACCGATCAGCAGGGTAACACGGTGGTATCAAAACTCAACCCATCCTCGTTAAAGAAGCTGGCTTCCGAAACGAATGGTCAGTATTTTGAAATAAATGACGCGGTGAATGATGTGTCCAGGCTTATCAGTACCATCAGCAAAATCGAAGGTGAAACCCGCGATGCGAGGCTCGTCGATGTGTCCGCTAATCGTTACTTTTATTTTTTGCTGGCGGCACTGGCATTGATTGTTTTGGATATAGTTTTGAGCGTGAAGACGATAAGCATATGATAAAATACGGTTTATTGCTATTGCTTTTACTTTGGATTGACCCCAACAAGATCGGGAAAGTCAACAAGGCAAAATCAGAGGCCAAGGAAGCGTTCCAGCGGGGAGAATTTAAAAATGCGATCGCGCAATACAAAACACTGGTGGATTCATTGGGGGTAAAAGAAGATGAGGTGACGATGAACCTCGCACACTCCTACTTTCAGTTGAATGACACCGTTAACGCAAAGAATTCCTACGCTTCGCTCACGACCAGTCCAAATGCAAAGATCAAGTCATTGGCCAACCAGCAACTAGGCGTTCTAGCCAACCGTGAGGGGAAATTCGAGGAAGCCTTGAATTATTTCAGGAATGCCCTGAAGACGGATCCATCAAACGAAGAAGCGCGGTACAACTACGAAATGGTAAAGAAGAAACTCGAAGAAAAGAAAAAAGAGGAAGAGAAACAGAATAAGGATAAGGATAAGGATAAGGATAAGAAGAAAGACGATAAGAAGGATCAGAAGGATAAGGACAACAAGGACCAGAAAGACAAAAAGGATCAGCAGAAAGAAGACAAGGAGAAGCAGGATAAAGAAAAAGATCAGAAAAATAAAGAGCAACAGGAAAAAGACAAGCAACAAAAAGAAGAACAAAAGAAAGAGCAGGAGCAAAAAGATCAAAAAGACAAAAAGGAGAACCCTTCCGTTTCTGAAAAATTAAAGGAAATGAAAATGAGCGAAGACAAAGCGCGCATGGTGTTGGAGGCTATGAAAAACCAGGAAGTGCAGTATCTCCAACAGAACAAGCGTAAGGCGACGAAACCGAAGAGTAAGGGTAAACCGGATTGGTAGGGTGGTAGCCTAAAGTTCAAGGTTCAAAGTTCAAGGTTTAAGGAACTTTGAACCTTGAACTTTAAACTTTAAACTTTAAACTTTGAACTCGACCTCTGAACACAACATCAAATTCTCAAACAATGAAAGAAGTCTATATCGTATCCGCTGTCCGAACACCCATTGGAAGTTTTGGTGGATCGTTGGTAAGTGTAAGTGCGATAAAGCTGGGGGCCATTGCGGTGAAAGGCGCTCTTCAAAAAATCAACCTAGATCCAAAAACGGTACAAGAAGTTTTTTTTGGGAATGTGATTTCAGCAGGGCTCGGCCAGGCGCCGGCAACGCAAGTAGCAGTGGGCGCCGGACTTGGCTATGAGATTCCGTGCACACTGGTGAATAAAGTATGTGCCTCCGGAATGAAAGCGATTATGCTCGGGGCGCAGTCGATCATGCTGGGTCACAATGATGTGGTGGTGGCCGGTGGTACAGAAAGCATGTCCAACATCCCCTTCTATCTCATGAAAGGGCGGTATGGCTACAAGTACGGCAATGGTGAATTAATTGACGGTCTTACGTATGACGGACTGACGGATGTATATAATCATTGCGCCATGGGTGTGTGCGCTGATAACACCGCAAAAGAAATGAACATCAGCCGGCAGGACCAGGATAATTATGCTATCAATTCCTATAAGCGATCGGCTTCTGCCTGGGCGACTGGAAAATTCAAGGATGAAATTGTTCCCGTTGAGATCGCCGGAAAGAAAGGTGATGTCTCGCTTTTCGCGGAAGATGAAGAATATAAGAACGTGAACTTTGAAAAAATTCCCGGACTAAAGCCGGTCTTCACAAAAGACGGTACGGTGACAGCCGCAAATGCCTCCACGATCAACGACGGCGCCGCTGCAGTAGTTTTAATGAGCAAAGAAAAAGCGCTGGAACTGGGAATAAAACCGATCGCAAAAATCCTTGGCTTTGCCGACGCAGCGCAAGACCCGATGTGGTTTACAACGACGCCTTCCATTGCCATACCCAAAGCAATGAAGGCCGCGGGCATTGATAAGAAGGATGTTGGGTTTTATGAAATCAATGAGGCCTTTTCAGCAGTAGCCATTGCCAATAACATGAAGCTTGGGCTTGATCCGGCAAAAGTAAATGTAAACGGAGGGGCGGTCGCATTGGGTCATCCGCTCGGTGCGTCCGGGGCTCGGATCACCATGACGCTGGCCAACGTGCTGAAGCAAAACAATGCAACTATCGGTGTGGCCGGCATCTGCAACGGCGGTGGTGGCGCTTCAGCGATTGTCATTGAACGGATGAACGGATGATGTACAAGGTAACATTAATTCAAGGGCAGAAGGTGGGTTGCATTCCAAAGTGTCGCGTTGGACTAAAGTCCATGTGGAGTGGATTTAATTGCCACTACCTTAAGGTAGTGGCAATGTTTCGAGTCCTCGCACTTTTCTTAATAAGTTCAACATCACTCCTTGCCCAAAAGAATATCAAGGTCTATTATAACAGTGAGAAGAACCGGGTACAAGAGGATTACTATGTTTCAACTGAAAATGATCAACTGCTTGACGGACCTTACAAACGATATTTCCCGAATGGTAAATTGGAAATGGAAGGTGCCTACAAAGACGGCAACCGTTCAGGAGCATTTCTTGAATATTTTCCTGATGGAAAGCTGCAGCGAAAAATCTCTTACCTCGATGGCATGCGGCACGGTCCGGTAGAAGTCTTTGATGAAACCGGCAAGCGCATCCAAAAAGCGTACTACCAAAACAACTTGCTGGTGGACAGCGTCAAATCCTTTTACCTGACCGGCAACACAAAACACGAAACCATTTTTGTAAAAGGAAAGCCCGACGGACTTATGAAGGAATATTATCCTTCCGGGAAAATCCGGAAAGAGATCATGTACAAGAATCGTAAGCCC
>JANYKP010000508.1 GCA_025358195.1 Cyclobacteriaceae bacterium | reverse complement strand
CCCAGAAAGGAAAGTTGTTTGCCCTTACCAAAACGATTAATGTTTGCTTTTGCCGAGAAGCGATCATTTGATCCAACCCCGCCTGTCATCTTTCCAAACGCGCCATTTCTTTTTTCTTCTTTCAATTCCAGGTTGATTGTTTTCTCGCGCTGACCATCTTCGATACCCGTGAACTGAGCCTGATCAGATTTTTTGTTAAACACCTGAACTTTGTCCACCGCATCGGCCGGGAGATTGCGGGTGGCCAATTTAGGATCGCGACCGAAAAATTCGCGACCGTCTACAGTTACCCGTTGAACTTGTTCGCCCTGGGCACGGACCGTGCCGTCGGTTTCAACTTCCACCCCTGGCAGTTTCTTAAGGAGGTCTTCAACATTGGCATTTGCTTTTGTTTTAAATGAACCAGCATTAAATTCGATCGTATCCCGTTTGACCGTTACCGGAGACTTCTCTCCCGTGATTACTACTTCATCGAGTTGCTTGTTGATTGGCACTAGCTTCAAACGGCCCACGTCCACCACGGGCGTATTTGAGGTAGAGAATGGTTTCGCGAACGGCGCAAGTCCGACGAACGTTATTTTGATCAGATAATTTCCGCCATTTACATTTTTCATTTCAAAAACACCTCGTACGTCACTCACGCCAAAGTTTACCAGGGAGGAATCTTTAGGATTCAGCAGCATCACCGTAGCGGAGGGAATCGGATTGGAAAGTGTATCGGTCACTTGTCCTGTAATAACAAACTTTTGTGCCATCAGCACAGGGGAAATCAGTACAAATGAGAAAAGTAAAAGTGTTCTTGGTAAAAGTCTCTTGCTCATATATTATTCGGTTAATATTCCCCTTTCCCCGCAGGGAGAGGGGGCAGAGGGTGAGGTTAATTCCGGATGATCATGCCACCGCTCCCACCCATCTTTTTCATCTGCTCATCTACCATTTTCCGAAATTCTGCCCGTGTGGTTTTCGTTCCGCTCGTTGGCATTTTTAATTCATTTTTTTTCAGTTCTCTCATTTCCATTTTGATTGCGACAATTATTCGTTCCGCATTATTTATGTCGACCGCCAAGACCGCTCCCGGCAATGTATTGAATCGATCCGGGCCGAGAAAAGGACGTAGTTTATCGGTATACCAGGCGGTGATCTCCTGTTTCTGATTGGATTGCGATTCGTCAGTATAGTAGGCCTGTTTGCATTCGTAACCCTGGATTACTTTCGTCTCCGTTCCAAATTTCCAGGGAGCCATCTTTACTGAATCCTCGATGAGATAATCTTTGCCGAAGAACTCCTGCTTGGAAACTAATCTGGAAGAGTTTTGGTCCAAATAGATTTCGTTGTTGGGTGTCCGCATGACCATTCTAACGCCACCGCCTCCCGATGCGGAAGTCTCCTCCTCTTCATCCTCAATCAATGGCTTGTAAAGTGATTCAGCGGTTTTAAAAAACAACTGCTGTTTGGTAGTTCTAAATTCAGGAATCATGGCCTTCATTTGAGCCCGTTCGGGCGGCAGTCTGCGGTGCATGTTTATTTTCGTTTCATAGGTGATGACACCTTCGGTGCCTTGACCAAAAACAATGCGTGCGGCCGTCAGGGAGACTATCACGCCTAACAGAATGATGATTCGTTTCATGGTGGGTTTGATTTTCATTTCATAAATTCTAAGCAAACGTACGCAGGATGATCACGCAGAAGGGTTAATAGTTCTATAAGAAAGGTTAATTAAGGTTAAAAAATAACATCGGCGGGATGAAACCCAGTACTTTTGCGGACATGCAACCAAAAAATAATTTGGCTGGGGTTCTTATCGTCTGCAGCATCGTGCTGCTATTGGCGTTGCAGTTATTTTGGCTTCAGAAAGTTTTTGAAGACGCCAAAGACACATTGAAAAAAGAAGTGAGTGCACAATTTAAGAGTACTCTTTTTTCGATGCAGGACTCATTGCTTCAAACAAGTATCCATTCCGTACCGAAGCGCGATACCTTTACCACTCTGCTGACAAGGAAATTCCGAATGAAGGACTCCCTTATGCGAAGAAAGCCATTGTCCGATAGTAACATCCGGTATTTTGAATCGGACGAAATTGGAACAAAGATTGAAATTCTTTTCTCAGGAACGCCCTTAGGGGACGATTCAATCAAAACGATACTGCGTCCCATGGTCTCTCGGTTCAATAAAGACAAAACGCACAAAAATTTTATCATTCGCTGGGGAATGGACTCACTTCGAATAATCAATATCCGTAACAATTATAACAAGGCGCTCAATAAAGTTGGAATTTCATTGCCCTTTCAAGTCAAACGAGTTGCCGGCAAAGGGGCCGGATTTAATGACGAGGGCATTTCATTCATAACCGAACCCATTTCAGTCTCTCCTGTTTACAGTTATGTGAGCTTTTTTGGTAATCTGCGGACGTACCTCCTGGGGAAAATCAAAATTGAAATACTTTTCTCCATCTTTTTGACATCTATCACCATCAGCGCTTTTACGATCATGTACCGAAGCCTGCGGGCGCAACGACGACTCATGATATTGAAGAACGATTTTATCAGCAATGTTACACATGAATTAAAAACACCCATCGCTACTGTCAGCGTGGCTCTGGAGGCATTGAAAAATTTTAAGGGGATTGATAATCCAAAACTAACGGCTGAGTACCTTGACATCGCCCAGCATGAACTGGGCCGGCTGACACTCCTGACTGATAAAGTACTGAATACGTCACGCTTTGACGAAACGGGCGTTGTCATTGATCGTGAACGTATTGATCTCGAAAAAATAATCAGTGACATCATGAATTCCATGAAACTCGTTTTTGAAAAACAAAAGGCGATGGTCGAGTTTGAAAAGGTCGGTTCAAACTTCTCCATGAAGGCTAGTGCTGTGCATATCACCAATGTGATTTACAACTTATTGGACAATGCCTTGAAATACAGTCCATCCAATCCAACCATTCTAATTAAGCTCAGCGACCTGGGAGAAAAAGTTTTACTTACTGTCAGCGACCATGGCGTGGGAATTCCAAAAGAATTTCACAAAAAAATATTTGAAAAATTCTTCCGGGTGACCACGGGTGATGTACACAATATAAAGGGCTATGGGCTGGGGTTAAGTTACGTGGAGGGTGTGGTCAAAGCGCATGGTGGTAGTATTGAAGTGATGAGCGAGGTGGGAAGGGGGAGTACGTTTATTATTCAATTTCCAAAATAATTGAATGATGAATGTTGAATGCCTAATAATGAATTTCGAAGTTGTTGTATACTTCAGAATTCACTATTCAACATTTGACATTCATTATTCTGGATTCTAATTCGCATGCCGAAAACAAAAATCCTCTACGTTGAAGATGAGCCCTTTCTCGGGCGCATTGTAAAAGAAAGTCTCGAGAGCCGCGACTTCGAGGTGAATATGGCAAGTGATGGCAAAGATGCCATGAGCTTGTTTCACAAAGTGCAACCTAATATCTGTGTCCTTGATGTCATGCTTCCTAACAAAGACGGCTACTCCATCGCACAAAATATCCGGCAGGTGAATCCAGGCATTCCCATTATTTTTGTCACGGCGAAAACCCAGACAGAAGATCTGATCAAAGGCTTTGAGGTGGGCGGCAACGATTATTTGAGAAAACCTTTCAGCATGGAAGAACTGATCGTTCGGGTGAATAATTTATTATGGCTGACAAAAAAAGAGGCTACCCCGGACGAAACCGAAATGGTGTCCATCGGAAAATTTGAGTTCACTCCCAATCGTTATGAGCTTAAGGGTCCGGTGAGTTCACGAAAACTTTCTCACCGTGAAGCCATGTTGTTACAAATATTATCGGAGAACAAAAATACCATCGTCACCCGGAAGAATGTGCTGCTTCGTGTCTGGGGAGATGATTCATTTTTCAATTCCCGCAACCTGGACGTGTACATCACGAAGCTTCGTGATTACCTGAAAGAGGATTCTGCCGTAGAAATCATCACCATTAAAGGTGTCGGATATCATTTTGCTGTGGGGAAATCAGTCTAGAAAAGAAAAATAAAAAAAGGGGACCTCCATGGTCCCCTTTTTTGAAAGTTCTATTGCGATCAAACCAATGCTGGCTCGTGTTTCATTGCATCCATCACAGCATCGACGTTGACACCAAGTCCCTTTGCCACGCCCATTCCCAGGTTCGCATCGGCACGGAACCAATGACACAACTGTCGGTTGACGATGAGGTCGCGCTTCGGGCCGGTGATGCCGCTCATGGCACCTACAATGTTATTGATAGTGTTGGCCTTTTGTTCGGCATTCATTACGTCACGAAACAAATTTCCGGGTTGTGTGTAATGGTCATTGTCGTTTGCACCATTGCGATCAAACCAGTCAGCGACCGTGCTCCCCAGCGCTTGTGCAGGCTCCTTGTATGAAGGATCAGCATAAATTCCATCAAAACTGTTCGGCCAGTAATTCGGCGCATCGCCCCCGTTATCATCAACACGCATCTGTCCATCGCGCTGATAGTTGGCTACCATGTACGGACATTTATTTACCGGGATCTGTTCATAGTTGGCTCCCAGGCGATGGCGATGTGCATCCGGATACGAAAGCAAACGTCCCTGTAGCATCTTATCGGGTGAATATCCAATGCCATCTACAATGTGTGCCGGGGCAAAAGCCGATTGCTCAATTTCAGCAAAATAGTTTTTGGGGTTTTCATTCAACTCGGCCACTCCGACATCAATCAACGGAAACTCTTTATGCGGCCATACTTTTGTAAGGTCGAACGGATTCCAGCGGAAGTTTTTTGCCTGCTCATCGGTCATCACTTGTATTTTTACGTTCCATTTGGGGAAGTTGCCCTTCTGGATATGCTCGACCAAGTCACGCTGCGAGAAATCCGGGTCAATTCCGCGCATGTCACTCGCCTCTTTGTTGAGAAAGTTCTTTATTCCCTGCGCCGTTTTAAAATGGAACTTCACAAATACCCGTTCATTTTTTCCGTTGATCAACGAGAACGTATGACTTCCATAACCGTTCATATGCCGATAGCCGACCGGTGTTCCGCGATCGCTCATCAGGATCAACACCTGATGAAGGCTCTCCGGGTTCAAGCTCCAAAAGTCCCACATCATGGTAGGGCTTTTCAAATTCGTGTGAGGATCTCGTTTTTGGGTATGAATAAAATCACCGAATTTCTTCGGATCCTTGACAAAGAATACCGGCGTGTTGTTGCCCACCAAATCCCAGTTACCATCCTCTGTGTAGAATTTCATAGCAAAACCGCGGGGGTCCCGTTCGGTGTCAGCGCTCCCCTTTTCACCGCCAACCGTCGAGAAGCGAAGGAGCATCCGGGTCTGTTTGCCAATTTTATTGAAAATCTTAGCCTTCGTGTAGTTGGTTATATCGTGCGTGACGGTAAATGTTCCAAAAGCACCACTTCCCTTGGCATGCACTACCCGTTCAGGAATACGTTCGCGGTTGAAGTGCGCCATCTTCTCATGCAAAATATAATCCTGGAGAAGAAGCGGGCCACGGGGACCCACACTTTGGGAGTTTTCATTCTCTACAAACGGCCTTCCGGAGGCAGTGGTCAGCTTGGTTTTCGTGTCTTTATCGTTACTCATATCGTGTTTGGATTTGTATTGGATTCTTAAGAACCTGTAAGGTCCATCAATACGACCAATAAATCAAACTGATATTATCTATATTTACATAGATAATATCTATATCATGAACCTCCAACAACTTGACTACATCATTGCCGTCGATGCGCATCGCCACTTCGCGAAAGCCGCCGAAAAAACCTTCGTCACCCAGCCAACGCTCAGCATGATGATTCAAAAATTAGAAGAGGAACTGGGCGTCCGGATTTTTGACCGAAGCAAGCAACCGGTTGTACCGACACGCGAAGGGGAAGAGATCATTGTGCGCGCCAAACAGATTATGTCGGACGTAAGTCGTATGCGGGAATTTGCCAAACAACTGAAACATGAAATTTCGGGAGAGATGAAACTGGCTGTGATACCCACCCTGGCACCCTACTTACTTCCCTTGTTTCTAAAATCGTTTGCCGAGGAACACCCTTTATTGAAAATCAGTATCCGCGAACTGGTGACCGATGAAATCATCAACTCACTCAAAAACGGCGACATCGACATCGGTCTGCTGGCCACGCCACTCAACGATGCAAGACTGGAAGAACATCCTGTGTTTTACGAAGAGTTTTTTGCTTATGTGGCTGCCAGCGAAAAATTATCTAAAAAAAAATATTTATTACCAAAGGACATTGACCTCAGCAAACTCTGGCTGTTGGAAGAAGGGCATTGCCTGCGCAACCAGATACTTGATCTATGTGAACTGAAAAAGAAAGACTTTCAAAGTGACCGCCTTCACTACGAGACCGGAAGTATTGAAACATTAAAAAACCTGGTGGACCATCATCAGGGCATCACCATTCTGCCCCATCTTGCCACGTTGGACCTCAGCAAAAAACAAAAAGAAAAAATCCGCGAGTTCGCTCACCCTAAACCGGTCCGCGAGATCAGTCTTGTCATTAATAAGAACTTCCATCGCATCAGCTTATTGGAAGCCTTAAAGTCAGAAATTGAAAAACAATTGCCACCCACTATTGGCAAAGCAAAACAGAAAAGAGTGCTAGGCATCTAGTGTTTAAACAATGTAATTTTGCGGCCGTAACGGGTAATCAGTAACCGGTAATTAGTAATCGGTACAAGTAACCGATTACCAATTACTATTTCCGGGCGCTATTGTTTAAAAAATCCTGTACGTTTGAACATAAAATCAACGATGCCACTGACCCCTGAAAACCGCAACAGTATTTTCGACACCCTCAAGGCGGCACTCGAAAAATGCAGCCCGCCCATGACCGTTAGCAAAGACAAGCAAGGCGTCTATGAGTTGATGGGAAATAAGCCAGTCCTCTATGGAAGCAAGAAGACGATTGTGCCGGGGATGTACTTTTCTTCCGTGGTGGCCCGCAAGGATATGGTGAGCTTTTATTTCTTTCCTATTTACTATCACGAAAAGGATTATCAAGACATCATTCCCACCCTCATCAAGAGCCTAAAAGGCAAAACCTGCTTCAACTTTAAGAAGATGGAGC
>JANYKP010000495.1 GCA_025358195.1 Cyclobacteriaceae bacterium | reverse complement strand
CCCGTCCACCGTGCTACTATTTGTGCGATGTCTTCGCTATCTACTTCTTCTTTTAGAAGCGTACCCGCGCCTTGCATCGTTTTCATTTTATCCTGAAGGGTATTGAGCCTTTTTTCCGCTTCTATGATCTTCCCATAGCGTATTTCTGCCACGCGGCCGTAATCACCTGCCTTTTCTGCCTGGTCTGCTTCAAATTTCAGTTTGTCAATAACTTCTTTTTCTTTCTGAATACCGTGGACTACTTCTTTTTCACGTTCCCATTTGGCCTTGAGATTATTTCTCTTTTCTGAAAGTTCTGCAATCTCTTTGCTCAACGTTGCTTCCTTATCGCGGTCTTTCTCCCTTCGGATGGCCTCTCGCTCAATCTCAAGTTGCATAATCTTGCGATTGAGTTCATCCAACTCCTCGGGCATCGAATCCATTTCAATGCGTAGCTTGGAGGCAGCTTCATCCATCAGGTCGATGGCCTTGTCGGGCAGGAACCGATCCGAAATGTAACGATGCGACAACTCAACGGCCGCAATCACGGCATCGTCTTTTATCCGAACACCATGATGAAGTTCGTATTTGTCCTTAATCCCGCGAAGGATGGAAATGGAATCTTCCACCGAAGGTTCATCAACCATAACGGCCTGGAACCTTCTCTCCAGTGCCTTGTCTTTTTCAATGTATTTTTGATATTCTTTCAAGGTCGTAGCCCCGATCGCATGGAGCTCACCCCGGGCCAAGGCAGGCTTGAGAAGATTTGCGGCATCCATGGCGCCTTCCCCGCCGCCAGCACCAATGAGTGTGTGAATTTCATCGATGAAAAGAATGATTTGACCTTCGGAATCTGTCACTTCCTTAATAACCGCCTTCAACCGTTCTTCAAACTCACCCTTGTACTTGGCGCCCGCCACCAGCAAGCCCATGTCAAGTGAAACCAGGATTTTGCCTTTGAGGGTTTCAGGCACGTCACCATTTACGATGCGCTGGGCCATGCCTTCTACAATGGCTGTTTTGCCTACACCCGGTTCTCCCAATAGTATGGGATTGTTCTTAGTCCTGCGCGCGAGAATTTGCAATACGCGGCGAATCTCTTCATCACGCCCAATGACCGGATCAATTTTCCCCTTCTTCGCTAAATCGTTTAGGTTTTTTGAGTAGCGTTCCAGCGATTTGTATTTTGCCTCCGCGTTTTGGTCCGTGACACTGGACCCACCCCGCAGTTCCTTGATTGCTTTGATTAATTCCTGTTTCGCAAAGCCTGCATCTTTCATGAAGGATGCGACCTTGTCTTTGGTTGAAACCATTGATAAGAGCAAGTGTTCAATAGCGATGTATGCATCCTTAAATTCAGCCAGTTCTTTTTCCGCATTTTGCAATACGGCGTTTGAAGCCGTAGACAAATACGGTTGTGTCCCGGAGATTTTGGGATACGAATTAAGGGTTTCTTCCAGTTTCGTCCCGAGGATGGTGCGGTTGACGTTTAATTTTTTGATCAGGAAGTCAACAACATTTTCATCCGTTTCCAGAATTGCTTTCAGGATGTGGCCTGGCTCAATCGCCTGCTGTTGACGGGCCGTAGCGATCGCTGCTGCCTGCTGTAAAGCCTCCTGAGATTTTATAGTGAATTTTTCAAAGTTCATAACTAATGCCCCGTTGTGCTTTGTCAAAACACTAACCAATACCGGAAGCAGGAGAATTCAGGAAATTTTGACCGTTTTATTGTTATTTTTTGAATGATTTATGCCAATTTGACCTGTAAGTAGCACGTTCGCGCAATAAGTCTCAGCAATCATTTGAAACCCTCAGCTGCTTATTGTTTTATTTGATCTGCAACAAATCTGGCGTAGCTTTTAGAATTCAATATGACTCAACGTACCAAACCATCTCTCGAATTTCCCAAATCAATCCTGATAGAAGTTGCATGGGAAGTATGTAATCAAGTAGGTGGAATTTATACGGTCATACGTTCAAAGGCCCCTGCGATGGCCGAACATGTCAATGGCCCTTTCTGCATGATAGGACCCTACATGGGCAAGAATATACAAGCAGAGCTCGAACCGCTGGATGATGTTGAAGATGTTTTCGGTCAGGCCGCCGCCAATCTTCGAAAGCGAGGCTACGATGTGCATTATGCCGAATGGTTAATTACCGGAAAACCAAGAGTGGTGTTGCTCAATCCGAATGTCATTGAAGACAAAACCTTGAGCGTGATCAAATATTTACTCTGGAAAAATCATGGTGTCAGCACACCGGAGCACAACACGTTGATCAACCAGGTGGTGGCTTTTGGATATTTGACAAAACTATTTTTTGATGAGTTGGTAAAGTTGGTGGGCAAGGACCAGTCGATACTGGCTCATTTTCATGAGTGGATGGCTGGCTTGCCCATCTTGGATATTCGCCGGGAAAAAATGACGGTGAAAACAATATTTACCACGCATGCTACTCAGTTGGGTCGCCATCTGGCAATCAATTCTCCTTTATTTTATGCGCACTTGCCATTCTTTAACCGAGAATTGGAAGCGAAAAAATTCGGTGTTGTCACGGAAGAGGCCATTGAATTTGGCTGTGCCCAAAACTGCGATGTTTTCACCACCGTGAGTGATGTTACGGCGCGTGAATGCAAACATTTGCTAAAGCGCAAACCTGAAGTAATTGTTCCCAATGGACTGAACATTGAACGGTTTGAGGCCCTTCACGAATTTCAAAACCTGCATGCTTTTTACAAAAAGGAAATCCATGAGTTTGTGATGGGACATTTTTTTCAGTCCTACACGTTTGATCTGGACAAGACGATTTATCTTTTTACTTCAGGTCGGTATGAATTCCGGAACAAGGGTTTTGATCTAACACTGGAGGCGCTCTGGCATTTGAATGAAAAGCTAAAAGCAGATAAAGCCGATCTTACCGTGGTTATGTTCTTTGTGACCAAGCGCGAATACTACAGTATCAAGCCGGAGGTGCTGCAATCGAGGGCGATCATGGAAGAAATCCGTCAGACATGCGAGGCGATCGAACGCGAAGTAGGCAAAGGGTTGTTTTATGCGTCCACTACCCGACAGGATAACCGACTTCCCAACCTCAATGACTTTGTGGAGGATTATTGGAAGCTTCGTTACAGGCGGACCATTCAAAGCTGGAAAAGCAACAAGCTACCGCTCGTCGTTACCCATAAGCTGGTGCATGAGGAAACGGATGAAATTTTGCAATTTTTGGTGCGCCGTAATTTTTTGAACCGGCCCGAAGACAAAGTGAAAATTGTCTATCATCCGGATTTCATCACCTCCACCAATCCCTTGTTCGGAATGGACTATAGTCAATTTGTCCGAGGTTGTCACCTGGGTGTATTTCCCAGCTATTACGAGCCCTGGGGCTACACCCCGTTGGAATGCATGGCCAGCGGTGTGCCTTCCGTAACAAGTGATCTGTCAGGGTTTGGTGACTATCTTACTCACAACTTTCCGGATTATGAAAAGCACGGGATGTTCGTGATTGAACGCGGTAAGCGTACGTTTGACTGGAGTGCCCGGCACCTGGCGGTATCGTTGCACAAGTTTCTGACCCAATCGCGCAGAGAACGGATCATGCAGCGAAACAATGTGGAAAATTATTCTTCTGCCTTCGATTGGAAGAACCTGATCAAGCACTATCGGCAAGCCTATGAATTGGCCATTAATCCACACCAATAATTTTTTTGTAATTGTTCCAATACCACAAGCTTCTTTATAAATTTCTTTTTTAAAAACATTTCATGACTGTCTACAACCTGGGGAAGCAGAATTCTGTCGCTAACCAATTTCTTGCTGAATTGAGGGACGTGAATATCCAGAAAGACCGGCTCCGTTTTCGCCATAACCTACTACGGTTAGGTCAGATAATGGCGTATGAGATTTCACAGAAATTGACCTACCGGCCAACGGATATAAAGACACCATTGGGAAAGAAATTGATGCACCTGCCGGCTACTGATATTGTGCTGGTTACGATTATGCGGGCAGGGTTGCCTTTCCTGGAAGGATTTCAACGTGTATTCGATAAGGCAGAAACCGGCTTCATCAGCTCTTATCGTGTAGAGGGGAATTCAAAAATCACCATCCAGACAGATTACCTCGCAACCCCCCGCCTGGAAGGAAAAACAGTTATTCTGGTGGATACGATGCTCGCGACCGGCCGGTCTGTGGCTGACGCCATAACTTCATTGCTCAGCAGGGGGAAACCCAGTCAGGTGCACCTTGCTTCCGTCATCGCAGCACCGGAGGGCATCGACTATCTGAAAAAAAATATAAAACTGCCAGCCACCTTGTGGACGTTCTCCATCGATGAAAAACTGAACTCCAGGTTTTACATTGTGCCGGGCCTAGGCGATGCGGGTGATTTAAGTTTCGGGCCAAAGTGATATGGGAGAAGAAATTTTAAAGGCCATCCCTGTGTTTCTCGCCAGCATGCTCAAATTTATACTTGGGCCTATGGGAGGGTTTGCCGCAAGACTTCATTTCCTGACGACCGTTTTGGTCACAGTAGCAGGCATGATGACGATGGTGGTAGCGTTTACCTATTCCGGAGAATGGATCAAAACAAAACTTCTGAGTCGTTTTTTTAAAAAACGCAAGCGATTCACGCCCAACAACCGCAGGTTTGCCGGCATTTGGAAAAAGTACGGGTTGACGGGCATTGCATTTCTTACACCACTTATTTTGACACCCATCGGCGGCACCTTGCTGGCGGTGAGTTCAGGCAGTCCAAAAGATAAAATCATTTTTTTTATGTTTATCAGTGCGGCTGCCTGGGCGGTGATTTTCAGTGCGATTATCTATTTTGTCGGCGGGGAAGCGGTGCCGGACTTTGTCAAGTGATCCACCAGTAATCATTTCGTTACGTTTTGCAGATGTTGAATCGTTACCAGTTCAAGTCATTTTCAACCGGGAAAAAGTGATAAAAAAAATAGTTTTGGCAGTTGGATTGATGGCATGTTTAATATCCAGTACATCAGCACAAAAGATACGTGCCGGTCTTAAAACGGGAATTAATATTTCCAATCAACGCATCCGTGGAATTGGAGCTCCAACGAGAATCCAATCCCTCACCGGATTTCATGGAGGGATTTATGTTATCGCCTTATTCTCGGAGCATGTGGGTATTCAATCCGAGGTGCTCGTTTCAATGCAGGGCGCCATGCTTGACTTTTCGGGCACCCTCTACACAGATAAATTCACATATATTTCGATTCCGGTGCTGCTGCGTTACAAGGTGAATCGTTTTTTAAGCTTTCATGCAGGTCCTCAACTTGGAATTTTGGGTTCCGCAAAAGAAGAGTCAGGAGGCAGCACGTTTGATACAAAAAGTGATTTTAACAGCACGGATCTAAGCTTGGTTTTTGGTGGCACCGTTGATTTGCCCCTAAAACTTAATGTGACCGCGCGTTATTGCCTGGGAATTTCAGATGTTGACAGAAACACCGACTCCACGACCAAAAACAATCTCTTTCAATTGTCGCTCGGATATAGATTATTTGGCGCGGATGAATAGTGGTAATCGGTGATCGGTAGTCGGTCTGATTACTGGTTACCGGACTTACCGATTGTCCGGTTACCGATTACCAAATTTACCCCACACCTTCATCGGGCAACATCTCAATATCCCGGATCAAAACTTTCTTGGCAATGCGCTGTGCGGTAGGTGTAGCGGCCAGGCCACCAAGCGCCGTCTCTTTGTAACGTGTCTCCATGCTGGCGCCAATTTCGCCCATCGCTTCGATGACTTCGTCAACGGGTATCACACTGCTTACATCGGCCAATGCGATTTGTGCTGAGCTGTTGGCAATGGCGGCAGCGCTGGCATTGCGCACCACACATGGCACTTCCACCAAACCGGCGACCGGATCACAGACGAGACCCAACATACATTGAACGGTAATGGCCACTGCATTAAATATCTGGTCTGTATCTCCTCCAAGGCAGTACACAATTCCGCCTGAACCCATGGCTGCTGCTGTACCGGTCTCGGCCTGGCATCCGCCTACCGCGCCGGAGATAGAAGCCTTCTGTTCCATGATGAGCGCAATGCCGGCTGCCAGCAACATGGCCTCCAGTATTTTCTTATCCGTAATCCGATGAATTTCTTGCAACGTAAACAATACACCGGGCATGATGCCGCTGGCACCGGCCGTCGGCGCCGCCACAATGCGGCCCATGCATGAGTTAACTTCCTTGGCTGCGAGCGCCCGGGAAATGAGTTGCTGAAACTCTTTTGAGAGAACCGCTGTGGGGTAGCGATATACTTTTTTTGCGCCGTTGTTAATCATGCCGGAGCGGGAGGTCATATCTTCTTCAAGGCCCGTTCGCACCGCGTCCTTCATCACCATCCAGGCAGTGTTCAACCCTTCCCAGATCTGTGCTTCGCTTCGTCCTTTTTGTTCTTCTTCATACTCCAGCACCACGTCTACCAGCGACAGTTTTTTTTCCTCGCTGTAGCGTTTCCACCCTTCAAATGAATCAAATAAAAAAGCCATGGTGTTATAAGTTTACGAAGTTAACGGATTGCTAACGTATTACAATTTCCGTTAGAGGAAAGTTCTATATTCGTGCCACGGCCTTAAGGCCGTGGCAATTGAGGGCTTAGCAAGACGAGAATAATAGCCAATCCACCCTATGAAAATTTTAACAACATGTTTTCTCATAGCCTCTACACAGCTATGCCTGTCGCAACGACAAGATGAAACAACCATCCGGCAGATTTATGACAAAGCCTTGACGGAAGGGCAATCGTATTCAATGCTTGACTATCTCAGTAACAAAATTGGTTCGCGCCTGAGTGGGTCGCCGGGTGCTGCAGCTGCAGTGGAATGGAGTAAGCGTGCAATGCAGGATGCCAGTTTTGATTCTGTGTGGCTGCAGCCTGTCATGGTCCCACATTGGGTCCGTGGACAAAAAGAAATCGGCAGGATCCTCAGGACAAAAAGAGGGGAGGCCACTACAGTAAATGTTTGTGCCTTGGGTGGATCGGTAGGAACAGGGCCCGACGGAATCACTGCTTCGATCGTGGAAGTAAAAAGTTTTGAAGAACTCGCGAAGCTCGGTGCAGCGGTGCAAGGAAAAATAGTTTTTTTCAGCCGCCCGATGGATCCAACAAAGATCAATACGTTTGCTGCCTATGGTGGCGCCGTGAACCAACGTAGCAGCGGCGCCTCTGAAGCGGCAAAATATGGAGCGAAGGCGGTGCTGGTACGTTCGATGGGGTCCAATCTGGAAGACTATCCGCATACGGGGGGACTTCGTTATGCACCCAACCTGGCAAAGATTCCGGCGTTTGCGATAAGCACACGGCATGCCGATATGCTAAGTAAACTTCTCGTTGAAGAAAAGGAAATTCAGGTTTATCTGGAGTCCCATTGTGAAACATTGGAAGACGCACCTTCTTTTAATGTGATCGGAGAAATAAAAGGCAGCGAGTACAAGGACGAGATCATCATCATAGGCGGCCACCTGGATTCATGGGATTTGGGACAAGGCGCTCACGATGATGGGGCCGGTTGCGTACAGTCGATCGAGGTATTGCGAATTTTGCGTACGATGGGCTACCAGCCTAAGCGTACCATTCGCGCCGTGATGTTTATGAATGAAGAAAACGGTTTGCGTGGCGGACTGAAGTATGCGGAACTAGCCACAAAAAATAAAGAGAAACACATTGCCGCTATCGAATCGGACCGTGGTGGATTTACCCCGCGTGGCTTCACCGTCAGCGCGGATACTTCAACAAGGAAAAAAATCCAAAGCTGGAGGCCATTGCTTGAACCGTATGGTCTTTCTGATTTCAGTCAGGAGGGAGGTGGCGCAGACATCGGCCCGCTGGCTCAACAGGGTGTTGCACTCATCGGCTTCCTGCCCGATTCGCAACGATACTTCAGTCTTCATCACACCTCCGAGGACACATTCGACAAAGTGGACAAGCGCGAACTTGAATTGGGTGCGGCCTCCATGGCGGCGTTGGTGTATTTGATTGACAGGTATGGGTTGAAGTGAGGTGTTAAGGTGTTTAAGTGTTAAGGTGTTAAGGTGTTTACGTTTAAGCGCAGCGTTTGTAGCAAATCAGACTGGGAGAGCTGGTTGGGAGGGAGCGCTGGTCGGGATCTTCGATCCTCGACCGGGTTCGAAGGATGATCTTCTTCGGAGTCCGGATTTGTAAATCCAACCCGATATTTAATGATGCTGCGTGCTGTATCCGATTGAAAAATAAACATGAAGAGTTTTACTATCCAGGACACCCGCCAAGATCCTAAGAAATTAAAACTGTAATCCCCCTGTGCCACAATCAACCTCAACACATCAACACGTCAACACATTATTTCACATATTCCTCTATCGGCAAACAACTGCACACTAAATTCCGGTCTCCATACGCGTTATCGATTCTGCTCACGCTGGGCCAGAACTTCGCCTCTTTCACAAACGGTAACGGGTAGGCTGCCTTCTGCCGGCTGTAGGGGAGTGTCCACTCATCCGCTGTAATGACGGCCGCTGTATGGGGTGCATTCTTCAAGACATTATTCTCACGGTCTTGTTTGCCCTCTTCTACTTCACGGATCTCATTTCGGATTTCAATAAGCGCTTCGCAAAAGCGGTCGAGTTCTTCTTTCGGCTCGCTTTCTGTCGGCTCAATCATCAGGGTGCCAGCTACCGGAAATGAAACGGTCGGGGCATGGAAACCATAATCCATCAGTCGTTTGGCGATGTCTTCCACTTCGACTCCGGATTTCTTAAAATCACGACAGTCTACGATCATCTCATGAGCACAACGTCCGTGTGATCCCGTGTAAAGAATTTTATAGTGGCCATTCAGCCTTTCTTTAATATAATTGGCATTGAGGATGGCAATTTTTGTTGCATTCGTCAATCCATCTCCACCCATCATGGCGATATACGCATACGAGATGGCAAGAATACTGGCGCTTCCCCATGGAGCGGCAGAAACCGCAGTGATTGCATCGGGGCCACCGGTTTTTATAATCGGATGACCGGGCAAAAAAGATTTTAATTTGTCATTCACACAGATGGGCCCCATTCCTGGTCCACCACCGCCATGTGGGATGCAGAAGGTCTTATGCAAATTCAGATGGCAGACGTCGGCGCCTATATTGGCCGGCGAGGTTAGTCCTACCTGGGCATTCATGTTGGCGCCGTCCATGTAAACGAGGCCACCATTTTTATGAATGATTTCACAGATGTCTGTTATGGCTTCTTCAAACACGCCGTGGGTGGAAGGATACGTCACCATGAGGCACGATAACTTGTCCTTATACTTTTCCGCCTTCTCTTTAAGATCGGTGACATCAATCTTACCATCTTCATCCGACTTCACCACCACTACTTCCATGCCTGCCATTACGGCGCTTGCGGGGTTCGTGCCGTGAGCAGAAGCGGGAATCAGCGAAATATTCCGGTGATGATCACCCCGTCTGTGGTGATAGGCGCGTATCACGAGTAATCCTGCATACTCTCCTTGTGCTCCGCTGTTAGGCTGCAACGATATGCCCGTGAAACCTGTAATCTCTTTCAGCCAAATTTCAAGATGGCCGATCATATCATTGTACCCTTTGGTCTGGTTACCCGGTGCGAAAGGGTGAATTTGTCCTAGCTCTGGCCAGGTAACGGGAATCATTTCTGCTGTAGCGTTGAGCTTCATGGTGCAGGAGCCCAGTGAAATCATCGAATGCACCATGGAAAGATCTTTGTTCTCCAGCTTCTTGATATAGCGAAGCATTTCATGTTCGCTGTGATGTGAATTGAATACCGGATGTGTCAGGAAGGAAGATTTCCTGATCAAGGCATCTGGCCAGCTAATTCGCCCGCCTTCAGCTCCTCGTCCGGGAGCGGTCTTGTGTGATGCGGAGGCAATGACCAACAGGATTTTATAAACATCTTCCACCGACGTTGTTTCGTCCAGGGAAATGCCAATATGATTATCGGCAAAGTAGCGGAAGTTAATCTCGTGGTTCACGGCTTCCCGCTCAATAGCATTTTTATCTTCAACTGCGATTTTTAGCGTATCGAAATAATTTTCATTCACCTGCTTCACGCCGATTTCTCTCAGTTCACTTTCGAGCACTTTTGCAAGACCATAGATCCTGCCCGCGATTTTCTTCAGACCTTCTGGTCCATGATAAACAGTGTACATACCGGCCATCACGGAAAGCAGCACTTGTGCGGTGCAAATGTTTGAAGTTGCTTTCTCCCGGCGAATATGTTGTTCCCTTGTTTGCAACGCCATTCGGTAGCCGGGATGTCCTTTTGCATCCACCGAAGCTCCGATGATACGACCGGGCATGAGCCGTTTGAATTCATCACGTGTTGCGAAGAATGCAGCGTGCGGTCCTCCGAAACCCATGGGTACTCCAAAGCGCTGGGAAGAACCCACGGCAATATCGGCGCCCATTTCTCCCGGCGACTTCATCAGCACGAGGCTCATGAGATCCGTGCCCATGACCACATAAATTTCTTTCTCGTGTGCCGATGCAATGAAAGACGTAAAGTCCCGGATGGCTCCGTTGTTATTTGGGTTTTGGATGTAGACACCGAATAAACCTGGTTCCGTGATGTCCAGCTTCTCAACCTCACCAATGACCAATTCAATTCCAAGCGGAGCGGAGCGTGTTTTTAGCAGATCGGTCGTTTGAGGGAATACATTTCTATCAACAAAAAATTTGACTGCATTCTTTTTAGTGCCTTTGCGGGAAGCGTATAGTAAATGCATGGCCTCCGCCGCCGCGGTAGCTTCGTCCAGTAGCGATGCATTAGCAATTTCCAATCCTGTCAGGTCGATGATCATGGTCTGAAAATTTATCAGTGCCTCCAGTCTGCCTTGCGCAATCTCCGCCTGGTAAGGTGTGTATGCTGTGTACCATCCTGGGTTTTCCAACACATTTCTCAAGATCACGCCGGGCGTGATGGTATTATAATAACCTGTTCCAATGAATGACCGAAAGATTTTATTCTTCGAAACTGTTTTCTTGAACTCTTTAAGAAATTCAAACTCGGATTTGGCGGCCGGCAAATTCAGGGGGCTTTTGAGCCGGATGGTGGCGGGCACGGTCTGGTCAATCAATTGATCGACAGACGATGCCTTGACTACCGTGAGCATTTCTGCTACCTGTCGGGAGTCGGGACCAATGTGACGAGATTCAAATTTTTCGGAATAATGAGGATCAATATTCATAGTCAAGGCAATGAGGTTATCAACGTTGTTTGAACAAAATCCGGAACGCAATCAAATTTTGAGGGTGTAGCAAGGAAATAACAACCGTGCTGGCAAAAGGTCCAGCCAAAGAACAAAAATTTTAAAAGCGTTCGAACTGAGAGAAAAAGAAATTGCCTTCAATCTCGGCATTCGCATCAGAATCAGAGCCATGGATTGCGTTGGCATCAATGGACTTGGCAAACAGAGCGCGGATAGTGCCAGGTGCTGCTTTCTTAGGATCGGTAGCTCCAATGAGTTTGCGGAAATCCTCAACTGCGTTTGACTTCTCAAGGATCATAGGCATAATTGGACCGGATGACATATAGGCGCAGAGCTCGCCATAAAAAGGCCGCTCTTTATGTATAGCGTAAAATTTACCGGCCAATTCTGGCGTAAGTCGGGTTTTTTTCATTGCTACAATCTTGAAGCCTGCCTCCTCGATCATTTTTGTGATGCCCCCAATATTTCCTGCATTCAATGCATCGGGTTTAAGCATCGTGAACGTATTGTTTCCTGACATTTTAATTGAGTTTGATTGGTTGAATTTTAGGGCGCAAAACTATTCAAAAGAAGCCAGAATCAGGAAATCCCGCCATAATCATTTCTTGTCTTATCTCCTCTCTCCGCTTCGGTCTCCCCTCTCCGCTTCGGAGAGGGGCTGAGGCGAGCGCAGAATAAATTTCAAATAATCCGCGAATCCTTAAATCCTGATTATTTTTGCCCCCTTCGATGAAAAATATTCAAGCATTTAAGGCGCTAATCGACGTTCCGGGGAGAATGGTGATCATCACACATTTCAAACCTGACGCAGACGCCTTGGGTTCTTCGCTGGGATTGGCCGGTTTTCTGAAAAAAAAAGGTCATCAGGTCACTGTTATTACTCCAAGCGATTATCCTGCTTTTTTGAGCTGGATGCCCGGGAATAGTGAGGTGGTGGCGCTTTCTAATGAATCAAAGGAACCTGAGAAAAAAGCGAAAACCGCCATAGCAGCTGCGGATGCTGTCTTTTGCCTCGATTTTTCAAGTTTAAAAAGAATCGAAGACCTCGAGGAATCTGTCAGGAAAGCACCGGGAAAAAAAATACTTATCGACCATCACCTGGAACCTGATCAATTCGCCGACTTTGTACAATGGGATGCGCGGGCCGCCTCTACCGCCGGTTTAGTTTTTCAATTGATTGAACAGATAGATGAAAAACAGCGGATAGACGCCAATATCGCCAATTGTTTGTATGCTGGGGTCATGACAGATACGGGGGGATTCAGGCACTCAAATACAACCCAAACCGAATTTTTAGTTGCCTCTGAGTTGACTGGCCTTGGCGCCAATCCAAGTTATGTGGCCAAGCAAATCTATGATACCAATTCGCTTGAACGATTAAAGCTCACTGGTTTTGTGCTGAGCAAGAAACTTCAGGTTGTGCCCGATTATCACACCGCTTATATCACCTTAACTTCTGATGAATTGAAACAGTTTTCCTCTCAGACAGGTGATACCGAAGGTTTAGTAAATTACGGGCTATCTATAAAAGGAATTAAACTCTCGGTCCTAATGTATGACCGGAAAGAAGAAATAAAACTGTCGTTTCGATCGTTAGGAGATTTTTCGGTGAATGAAATGGCAAGAAAATACTTTGAAGGAGGAGGACATAAGAATGCATCCGGAGGAACTTCCCGGGTCTCGCTGGAGGAGACGCTGCAGCGATTTTTAAAAATTCTCCCCGAGTACAAATCACAATTATCTAACTAACTAAATCAATTCAATTAAATTATTAACAGATGAAACTTTCTTATGTATTAATCGCTGCCGTCATTCTCTGCAGTGCCTGTTCAAAAAACCGCAAAGCACCTAACGGCTTCGAAGTGAAGGTAATTCGCGAAGGTGAAGGCAGTTTTGCTAAACCGGGTCAGTTCCTGGTTATGAATATGTTGTATAAAGACGCAAAAGACTCCGTGTGGGACGATACAAAAAAGCGACAGATCCCTGTCATTGTTCCAGTGCCCGACACAGCCGCAATGAAAAACGAAAAGGGACTGGAAAGTGCTTTCAGGATATTGAAAAAAGGTGACAGCGTCATGTTGAAAGAGAGTGCTAAAGCATTTTTTGAGAATTCCGGACGCCAGCTGCCGGCTAACATAAAACCAGATTTGGAGATTTCATTTTTCTTTGGTGTAACGGATATTACGGATGAGGCTGGCCTAAATCAACTCCAGACAAAAATTCAGACGCGCGAAAATGAGAAGAACAGAGTGAGGCAGGAAGGTCAGTTGGCAATAGACTCGACTGCAATTGATGCATACCTGGCATCGAAAAACGTTAAAGCCTTGAAAGGGAAAAGCGGGCTTCGTTACGTTGTGACAAAGCAGGGTACAGGCCCTACACCCACCTTGACCAATACGGTGCGGGTAACGTATAAAGGAAGCTTGCTCGAAAACGGATTTGTGTTTGATCAATCGCAAGGCCCTGTTGAATTCCCACTCTCCAACATGATCCAGGGCTGGCAAGTTGGAATTCAGTTATTACCGAAGGGAACAACTGCAACACTCTATATTCCCTCCAGCCTGGGGTATGGAATGAATGGATATCCACCTGCTATTCCTCCTAACGCGAATCTTGTGTTTGATGTGGAGCTGATTGATTTTAAATAATATGCTTATGAGAAAGACCAGTTTTGGATTTTTTATTCTGCTCCTGATTGGTTGCAGTACCGATAAAGCCCTGACCACGGAGGAACAACTTAAAAAGGATGTTGCAACGATTGATAAATATTTGACGGACAACAACATTACCGCTCAGACGGACCCTAGTGGTCTGCGGTATGTAGTCACCACGGCAGGTCCAGCCGGTGGTGTAAAGCCAATAATCTCCAGCACAATTTCAGTGAAATATGTCGGCAAGCTGATGAGCACGGGAGTTGTCTTTGATCAAAGAACCACCGCTGTTTCGTTCCCGTTAGCAGGTCTTATTGATGGTTGGGTGATTGGTTTTCAGCTCCTGACAAAAGGAAGTAAGGCAACCTTATACATTCCTTCCGGATTGGGGTACAAGACCACCGGGTCGGGTTCAATACCACCAAATGCTAATCTTATTTTTGACGTCGAACTGATTGACGTGAAGTAAAGATGAGACTTTGTTTCGCCACCAACAGCCATCACAAACTTGAAGAAGTGATGGCTGTTCTGGGTGGAACGTTTCAATTGCTCACGCTCGCGAATGTTGGTTGCAAAGAGGAGTTGCCAGAGACACAGGAAACAATTGCCGGCAATGCAAATCAAAAGGCAGCCTACGTCTGGAACCACTACAAAATTCCATGCTTTGCGGATGATACGGGGCTGGAAGTGGAAGCGCTCGACGGGGCGCCTGGAGTTTTTTCTGCACGGTATGCAGGTCCTCAACGGAGCAGTAAAGACAATCTCAATTTGTTGTTGAAAAAAATGGAGGGCCTCCACAATCGTGAAGCGCAATTCCGGACCGTGATTTCTCTGATTTTGCCGCAAGGTGAATGGCTTTTTGAAGGTATCGTGAAAGGTGTGATTCTTACAGAACCAAGAGGAACCGCTGGTTTTGGATATGATCCGATTTTTCAACCCCACGGATCGCGCAAAACGCTGGCGGAAATGACAATGGAGGAAAAGAACGAGATCAGCCACCGGGCATTGGCGGTGAAGAAGCTGAAAGTGTTTCTTAACGCGTTATAAAACATCTTTGCGTTTTGTTTGCGATTTTGCAGGAATATTCAAGAATTGAAAAAACCATTCACCATTGGCATAACGGGTGGCAGTGGCTCAGGGAAAACCTTTTTTCTGCAAGGCCTTGCTGCACGCTTTTCATCTGCTGAACTGTGTCTTATCTCACAGGATAATTACTATAAATCACGTGACCAGCAGCCAATCGATGAAAATGGGATCAAAAATTTTGATCTGCCGGAATCCATCGACCGGGAAGCCTTTCGTGCCGACCTCTTGAAACTTAAAAGCGGCCAGGACGTGCTGAAAAAGGAATACACGTTTAACAATCCATTGACGGAGCCTAAAATGTTATCGTTCAAGGCAACGCCCATCCTGGTAGTGGAGGGATTGTTCGTACAGTATTTTGAAGAGATTGCTCAGGAACTTGACCTCAAGATTTTCGTCGAAGCCAAGGATCATGTAAAGTTGGGCCGCAGGATCAAGCGTGACCAGGTCGAACGTGGCTACGATCTGGATGATGTCCTTTACCGGTACCAGTATCACGTAATGCCTGTGTATGAATCGCTCATTGAACCATTGAAATACAATTCCGACTTAATCATTCCTAACAATGGCCATGTCGATAAAGCGTTGAATGTGATCGTCGGCTATCTCAAAACGCTCATTTGACCAAAGTCCATGGAGGAGTGAGTTTCAATTGCCACAGGTTTAAGCCCAAATGAAGGAGTGGCTGCAGAAATTTGAAATGAATCCCGCCCCTGTTGCAATTCCTCTCTCAATTTTTACCTTTGTGTCCCTTGAAAGCAAATAAGTCCATTCCGAAGAATTTGATGCTGGTAGCCGGTGTTCTGGCTGCTGTAGTTATTCTTTGTTCCCAGGCTTTTGAGAAGGAAACCAAGTCGATTTTATCGAAAATCCATTCAGAGAAATCAGAAAAACCTGCAGACACTGAGAAGAAGATCATTATAGCCGCTCCGACGGATGCGGTGACATCAGGACCGGCGGCCGAAGTGCACGACACAAATCCCTCCCTCATCCGGGAAATTATTCTTGATGAAGACAAGCCTTCAAAGCAGCCGGCCCTAGGCAAAACAATTCTCGCTGATATTTTCAGGACACTTTTTCGTGTCGTCATTTCGCCCCAGGCGCCCTAATTCTCTTCACCATTTCAGTTAGCAGTTGCGTGAGCCGTTGGCTTAATGTGACTTCATTCATCAAACTAAAAAATATCATTTAAACTTTCGGATTTATGCAGAATAAAGGAGTAGTAATCGCGCTGACCATTATCATCACACTGCTGTGTTTGTATTACCTGTCGTTCACGTTTGTTTCGCGCAGGGTGCAACAGGATGCCACCGACTATGCCACTGACAAGAAAGGCTCGTTAAGCCTTTCCAAAAAACAACGTTACCTCGATTCATTATGGAGCCTGCCCGTGTATAATCTCCTGGGTGTTGAGTACACCTACAAGGAGGTCAAAGAAAATGAGTTGAGCCTTGGCCTTGACTTACAAGGTGGTATGCACGTGGTACTGGAAATTTCTCCCGGTGAGATTATTCGTGGTCTGAGCGGAAACAGCCAGGACCCGGCCCTCACGACGGCGTTGAAAGTTGCCCGGGAAAAACAAAAAACAAGTGCCCAGAATTTTGCTGACCTTTTTTATGAAGCGTTCAAGCAAGCCAACCCGGACCGTAGCCTCGCATCACTTTTTGCCTCAGCGGCCAATCGGGGCCGTGTAAGTCTGTCCGATACGGATAATCAGGTTTTGAAATTTCTGAAAGATGAAATAGAAAGTGCCATCGACCGGTCGTTCACCATTCTCAATACACGCATTAACCAATTTGGCACATCCGAAGCAAAAGTTCAGCGTCTGCAACAGTCCGGGCGACTTCAAATTGAAATCCCGGGTGCCGATAATCCACAGCGGGTGCGCAAATTACTACAGGGCGTTGCGCGACTGGAATTTTGGGATGTGATTGAGTACAATGATCCACAACTGAGCCAGGGGTTAATGGGTGTGAACCAGCTGTTGCTGAAAGAACAAGCGGCGAAGGTGACCCAAACAAAACCGACCGATAAAGATTTGAAAAAAACCGGAGTAGATCTCAAAACAGACACTGCTAAATCCGCACTCGAGAAGCAGCTGGCGAAAGTGGCGAAAGATTCTACTGGCAACTCACTCGATTCATTGGCCAAATTGAATATGTCTCCGCTGTTAGCCTTGATGAATCAGGGGGTGCCGTTTCTCTATAATGTAAAAGACACGGCCACTATTAACCGTATTTTGAAACGCGAAGATGTTCGTACGCTTATTCCACGTACCATCGGTTGGTTCTGGGATGTAAAACCTGAGCCCGATTTGACACCCGGCGTGGAGGACCTCCGTCTTAACTTTGTGAACCTTGGCCGCAATGGCAAACCCTTGTTAGGTGGTGAAGTAATCAACGACGCCAGGCTTGACTACGATCAGTTTGCCCGCCCTGCGGTGAGCATGACAATGAATGCTACCGGCGCCCGCATCTGGTCGAAGGTCACAGCCGCCGCTTCCAGCAAAACACCCATGGGAAGAATTGCAATTGTACTTGATAATTATGTTTACACGGCACCGACCGTTCAGGGAGAAATTCCAAATGGGAACTCACAGATTACAGGAAGTTTTGAAGTGGAAGAAGCGAAAGATCTTGCACTGGTGCTGAGAGCGGGATCGCTGCCTGCACCTACGCGTATTGTAGAAGAAGCCATCGTGGGTCCATCACTGGGGCAAGTAGCGCAGAACCAGGGATTTATTTCGATGGCCTGCGGTTTGGCACTCGTCGTGATATTTATGGTGGCGTATTATGCCAAGGGTGGCTGGGTGGCTGATCTACTCCGGTTTTTTTCAAATCTTTATCGGTCGGTTTTGTTTGGGTCACCTTCGCCG
>JANYKP010000441.1 GCA_025358195.1 Cyclobacteriaceae bacterium | reverse complement strand
GAACAGCGTCAGGGATTGAAAATCGGATGCATCGAGGAAATAGCCTACCGGTTAAAATTCATCACGAAAGAACAGCTTCTGAAACTTGCCCAACCTCTGGAGAAAAGTGGCTATGGAATTTATCTGAAAAAACTTGTGCAGGAGGACTAATCCTACTTCGTCAAGTTTGGATTTTTAGGTCACAATGGACACTAAGGTGCTACAAAGAACAGAAAAACAGTCATTGACCATGTTGAGCCCGAATGCGTCGTGTTCTTCGTGGTTCTTTGTGAACTTCGTGACCTTGCCTCTCACATTTTCAGGCCTGAATCCAACTTGTGCCGTTCAATTTTGGCCTTCAGGTCAAACTTGACAAAATAGGACTAACTATTCTTCGTAGTAAATAACATTCATCAGCACGGTGCCTACAACGCCTAAAGTTTCCTTACTGATCAGCGACAAATTGTCTTTTTGGGTATGGTGATAGTTACCAAAGTAGCCCACGACCGGATCATAATGGACAATATCAATCATTGGGATCTTTGCTATTTCATTTACATAGCGATGGTCATCAGTGATAGCTCCTTCCTTCTGCCGCACGAAAGTGGAAGAATGACCCAATCGTGAGGCTGTGTTCCAGACCTTATCCACAATCCTCGGCGCATACTCCACCGAGTAGCCTTCCTGGAAAAAATGTGAACTTTTAGCGCCCACCATATCCAGCAGAATTCCATAGTACGCTGTATAATTTGGCTTGTGTTTAGTTTTTGCCCAATGCTGTGACCCCAGGCACCACCAGGAACCATCTGGCGCAACTCGTTTGATCGAATTTTCCCTTTCTCCCCAGTCTTCTCCATCAAATAAAATGATATCGATGCCTACATCGGGTGGAGAATTTCTTCCCAGTGCTCTTGCTATTTCCAGAAGAACTGCTACTCCACTGGCTCCGTCATTAGCCCCATCAAATTTCGAATCGGGATTTTGAAGATCCTTATCTGCAAACGGTCGTGTGTCCCAATGCGCGGCTAGCAGTATTCGCTTTTGTTTCCCCGGAAAGTAGCTTGCGATGATGTTTCTCAAAAAGAGTTTCTGTCCATCAAAGGTAGTAGCGTCAAATGACTGCTCCGTTATCATGGCGCCGTATCCTTTAAACCTGGAAACAATAAAATCTCCAGCCTGACGGTGGGCCGGTGTGTTAGGAATACGCGGTCCAAACTTTACCTGTTTTTCTGTAAACCAGTATGCTGAATCTCCATTGAAGTCCGGCACTTTTACAATGCGATCAGGTTTCTCTTCCTGTGGTTTTTCTTTTCTTCCACCGCAAGAAAAAAGAAAGCCAATAAGAAAAATCACCAGAACAAACCGAACCATGAGCATTAATTTATGGGCTAAAAACGGCCAAAGAACATAATTATTTGCGATAAAATAAAAAAGACCTAACTTTGTCATACTTCTTACGGAACAATGAAAGAGGGGACCCAAAAGTCCCCTCTTTGTTTGTCGACAAAATGGACATAAAGGCAAAAATGATGGAGTTGGCGGAGGCAAGCCTGTTGAATTCAGGCCAATTCCTCGTAGATGTGGTGGCCTCCAGCAGGAACATTTCAAAAATCACAGTGATTGTCGACGGTGATGAGGGGGTTACAATTGGCGATTGCGGTCTGATTAGCAGGGAATTGTCCAAAAAGTTAGATGAAGTGGATTTCGGCACCGACCACTATGTCCTGGAGGTTTCTACGCCCGGTCTTGACCATCCGTTGAAATTGAAAAGGCAGTTTCAAAAGAACACGGGAAGGGGCCTCAAGGTGCATCGCAAGGACAAAAGCATTGTTTTAGGCAAGTTGGTCTCTGCAGATGATGAGAGAATAGAATTGAAACAAGAAATAAAAGAAGGAAGGGTGACGACCGCATGTGACGTTATAATTCCTTTCGAGGATATTGAAAAAGCATTTGTAATGGTTTCGTTTAAATAATTTGTAAAATGGACATAGCAAATTTAATTGAGTCTTTTGCAGACTTTGCCAAGCAGAAAAACATCGACCGACCCACGATGATCCGGATCCTGGAAGATGTGTTCCGTACTATGATAAAAAAGAAGTACGTCAATGATGACAACTTCGATATCATTATCAACGCCGACAAAGGCGATTTGGAAATCTATCGCATTCGCGAGATTGTCGATGATGATTCAGAGGATATCTGGGAACACGATAAGATTAGTTTGACGGAAGCACGCAAGATCGAACCCGATTTTGAAGTCGGCGAAGAAGTGTCCGAGCAAATCGAGATTGAACATTTCGGTCGAAGGGCCGTGACGACCGCCCGCCAGACACTTATGCAGAAAGTGAAAGATCTTGAGAAGGACATTCTTTTCCAGAAATACAAAGACATCGTTGGTGAGATTATTACCGGTGAAGTGTATCAAGTGCTTAGCCGAGAAGTTTTATTGACGGACGCAGAGGGAAATGAAATTTCTATACCGCGCAGTGAACAGATTCCAAAAGACCGTTACCGGAAAGGTGAAAACGTACGGGCCATTGTTCACAAAGTGGAAATGGTCAATGGCAATCCCAAAATTGTGCTTTCAAGAACGTCTCCTGTGCTTTTGGAGCGTTTGTTTGAGCAAGAAGTGCCGGAGGTATACGATGGTTTGATTACCATCAAGAAAGCCGTGCGTGAACCGGGCGAACGCGCCAAAGTCGCCGTGGAGTCGTACGACGACCGCATCGATCCGGTAGGTGCCTGTGTTGGGATGAAGGGATCACGGATCCATGCCATCGTTCGCGAATTACAAAATGAAAATATTGATGTAATCAACTACACGGAAAACCTGGAGTTGTTTATTCAACGTGCCTTGAGCCCGGCAAAAATTGTAAGCATAAAAATAGACAAGGATACCAACCGCGTGTCCGCTTATTTAAAACCAGACCAGGTTTCATTAGCCATTGGTAAGGGTGGCCTCAACATCAAATTGGCGAGCCGCCTGGTTGGAATGGAAATCGACGTCTTCCGTGAATTGGGAGAGCAAACTTCTGAAGAAGATGTTGACCTCGATGAATTCTCCGATGAAATAGAAAGCTGGGTCATCGATCAACTCAAACAAATTGGTCTTGATACTGCAAAGAGTGTATTGGCATTGAACAAAGAAGAGTT
>JANYKP010000426.1 GCA_025358195.1 Cyclobacteriaceae bacterium | reverse complement strand
TTTGTATTCGATGAAGATTTTTGAGCGTCGAATGGTGAGCGGTCTTTTCGCTCGTCGGCAGGACTGTAGCTATCCGATTCAAACGGGCTGGTATTATCTCCAGTCGAGACAAATAAATTTCCGTCCGGACCAAAGGCAATGGAGCCACCGGTATGGCAGCATTTTTCGCGCTGAACAGGCACTTCCAAAATCTGCTTTCCATTTTTCACATCCAATGAATCTCCCTTAAGCGTAAAACGAGTGAGCACATTGGCGGATTTATCCGGGTGAGAATAATAGATATATATCCAATGATTCGCAGCAAAGTCCGGATCGGCCGACACACCCAGCATCCCATCCTCAAAGGTTGTACTCACCTTGAACTGATTGATCACTTTGATGGAATCTCCCTTTGGATTATACAACTTCACTTTTCCTTTCCGTTCCAAAAAAATAATCCGTCCATCGGGAAGGATGGTCATTTCCGTTGGTTCATCAAAATAGTAACCAAGCACTTTTTTGGTGAACCGGTTAGGTTCCGGAAGGCGACGGGCCGTTGCGGTAGAATAGTCGCGGAAATTTCTTCCGATAGCATAGTTGAGCCCCTCCGAAAGTTGGTTCATAAAAACGGAATCAGAATAACTTTCCTTCGTGTGACCAAATCCAGTATAAAAAGAGCGTCCGCCGTCAAAATCATGATACCAGATGATCGGATGGTCGCCATTATTTTCTCCTCCTTTATAGGAACTCTCGTCCAGCTTAAACAGAACGTTGATATCCGGGTCGATTTTTTTGTAGTTATACAATTCATCAAAACGTTCCCATGGCTCCGGGGCCTGCAGGTTTATCCAGCCCTCTTTGACCGGTTGCCGTAGAACGTTAACCTTTTGCTGATGAGGATGACTTTTGAACCAGGCTCCCAACAGTTTTCCATACCACCACCATTCGTACTCCGTATCCGCAGCAGCGTGAATACCAACAAATCCTCCACCGGCCTGAATGTAGCGCATGAATTCATTTTGCTGGAATTGATTAAGCACATCGCCCGTGGTACTTAGAAAAACAACGGCGCTGTATTTTTTCAGGCTGTCCTCCGAAAATATTTCCGCATTTTCTGTTGTATCTACCCGGCACTTGTTCTGAATGCCCCATTGGAGCAATGCTGTTTTCCCGAAAGCAATCGATTCATGACGATAACCGCTGGTTTTTGAGAATACCAGGACCCGCCTTTCTTTTGTGGAACACGACCAGCAAAGTCCCAATGCACATAATAAAATGAGGTGTGATTTTTTACCAAATAATCCTTTCATAAATAAACTATTTTGTCTTTTTAATTTTCCTCTTGAAAAACAATGGACTGACAGTCCTAATGTAATGAAAAATTAATTTGGATTACGGGAGAGAGTTGAAGAGTGGATTTAGGATTGTCGTATTCAAACGACTTCACGTTGGACTAAAGGCCATTAAAATGGCTGCCAAATAACGCCAGCCTTAAGGCCTGAGGTTATGGCAATTCGAATGGTATTGGCCGGAGATGGGGGTAAATAAAAAATGCAGCACGAATGCTGCACTTTTACCCAACCTGTAACCCCTTCGTTAGAATATTACACCATTATTATGCCAGCCATGATTTAAATCCCTGTCTGGAAATTTTCATTGCTGTGAGTTTAACGTTGAGGATAAACTTCCACAATTCAATCCCTGAGTCGGCTTCTTTAATCCAATTCAGTGGATGCTGCCAGTCATAAACAGGCACGATAATTTATACAATACAGTAACTAAGCTGTGCTATGATTACACTTTGAATCCTTAAAGCGCTATGTCTAGCTTGATTTTTGTTTTTGCCCATCATCATATACGTAAACGAAACCAGTAACGAATCATAATGACTACCGCTAAAAATTTAGGCATTTGGATGGACCATGCAAACGCCAACTTAATGGAATTTACAACAGATCCAATTAAAACAATCACGATGGACTCCAACTTTACCCATGAGGATAAAGAACAAAGCTTGGGTAAGAGTGAAAACCAGATGCATCAAAAAGAGCAGCACCGCCAATCTGAATATTACAAAAAATTGGGAGAGACCATTAGAAAGTATGAATCCGTCATTCTCTTTGGTCCTACGGATGCGAAAGTCGAACTGTACAACGTTTTACGGGCAGATCATCGTTTCGCAAAAATAAAAATTGAAATAAAACAAGCGGATAAAATGACGGAGAACCAACAACACGCTTTTGTCAAAGAATATTTTTCAAAACACTAAGTTCAACTTTGTAAAAGGTGCTCTGGTTAATGCATTATTTTTCTGTTTTACTTTTCTGCGAAACCAGTTGTTTCATTTGAAATTTGACGTTTGGAAGATAAAACCGCCCCAGCAGCCAATGTTGATATGCCGCTGGCATCGGTATTTCTTTAATCTCTTCTGGTTTCAAACCTTTTTTTATTTGCGCTTCCGCTAACTGATTTATATTCTCAAGATACGTTAATAAAACATCGATATCATTCCTGTTTCCGACCGGACCATGGCCGGGGACCAGAATAGAAGGATTCAACGCCTTCATTTTAATAAGACATTTTTTGAGACTGTCGAGGCTTGCGTCTGCTATCCATGTGTGATTATTTATAAAAAGCAAATCACCCGTAAATATGATTTTACGCTTCGGGATATACACTATCAAATCACTCACCGTATGCCCCATGCCCATATCAATAAGTTCTACCGATTGTTTGCTGCCTTTTATTGTCTCTCTTAACGTGACAATTTTGTCAGGCAAAACAGTTTGTAATATTTTCTGTGATTCAAGAATAGTTTTATAATAACTATTCCAGAACTCAAGCTGTATTTTTTGCGATGTATCATTTGCCGGAACTGCTGCAAGCGCGGAATCGGATTTGGCAATAACGGCAGGAAGATTTTGGTTATTGTTCTTAAATTCCTCACGCTCAGTTTTTTCAATAAGATCCCTGGTAACCAGGGTACTATAAACTGAAGCACCTTTAAAAACCTGGTTGCCGCGGATATGATCATCATGATAGTGGCTATTCACTACATATTTAACCGGACCAAGTCCCATTTCAATGATCACTCTTTTTAATTCTTGGGCAGCATAGGGAGAAATGAAGGGGTCAAAAACCAAGGTTTCATTTCCCAAATCAACGATCCCAGCATTACAGATCGCTCTGCCACCTGGTTTATGGATGGCTGCATACACGCCATGAGCAAGTTTTTTTATTTCAAAATCCTTCGAGGAAATTTGAGCAAAACATGCTACCTGAAAAGTAATGAGAAAAATTATAACAGAAAAGTAATGTCTAGGGTTCACGGCTTGCACGTCGCTCGAATAATTTCCTGCTTTCACACCTTCGGCAACTGGTAGCCATTATTATAGCTGGCACTCAGCAATGCATTCGCCTTCTCCTC
>JANYKP010000422.1 GCA_025358195.1 Cyclobacteriaceae bacterium | reverse complement strand
ACAGATGAAAGCGATCCTTTTGTTCTTAGGTGGCGTTGGTTTCCAGGAAATCTTGCTGATTGGAATATTTGTTTTGGTCTTTTTTGGCGCAAAGAAAATTCCCGAATTCATGAAGGGCCTTGGCAAAGGTGTGCGTGAATTTAAAGACTCCATGAATGAAGTGAAGAAAGAAGTGGAGGATGCTGGCAAATCTGCAGGCCAGCTCGATGACGGCAAGTAGACGTTGAAAAACTATTTTAGCTTTTCAGAAATTCAGAGCAACCTTCGCACTGGAAAATTATCTTGTGTCGATCGGGTTCAGTTTCATCTTTCCAATATTCGCGAAAAGTCTTACCTCAATGTGTTTCTAAGCGTATACGAGGAAGAAGCCCTGACACGCGCCGCCGTGATCGACAAGAAAATAAAGAACGGTTCCACCGGCAAACTCGCTGGCATGGTAATCGGCCTCAAGGATGTACTTTGTCACAAAGGCCACCCCCTGCAGGCTGGCAGCAAAATCCTCCATGGTTTTGTTTCCCAGTTCACTGCGACGGCCGTGCAACGCCTCCTGGATGAAGATGCCATTATTATCGGCAGACAAAATTGTGATGAATTTGCCATGGGCTCCTCCAATGAGAACTCAGCCTTCGGACCCGTTCTAAATCCTATTGACCATACACGTGTACCGGGCGGGTCTTCCGGAGGTTCGGCAGTTGCCGTTGCTGCCGACATGTGCCAGGTGTCAATCGGTTCTGATACCGGTGGCTCTGTTCGTCAGCCGGCGGCATTTTGTGGCGTGATTGGACTAAAACCAACGTATTCTCGCATCTCACGCTTCGGTTTAGTCGCCTATGGATCATCCTTTGACTGCATTGGAGTTTTTTCAAAAAACGTGGAAGACATCGCGCTCGTACTGGAAGTAATTGCCGGTGCAGATGAATTTGACAGCACAGTTTCAACCAAGTCCGTGCCCAATTATTCAGATGAAATAATGCAACCGAAAAAATTTAACGTAGCATATATTCGTGACACCACAGAATCCGAAGCGCTGCAGCCGGAAATAAAGAACTCCATTCAGGAGGCTATTGCGCAACTGCGATCAGAGGGCCATACTGTAGAAGCAATTGACTTCCCGTTGCTCGCGTATATTTTGCCAACTTATTATATCCTGGCCACGGCCGAAGCCAGCGCTAACCTCTCACGCTACGACGGCGTACGGTATGGTTATTGCAGTCCGGAACCAAAGGATTTGGAATCACTTTACAAAAAAACCCGGAGCGAAGGCTTTGGAAAAGAAGTGCAGCGAAGGATTCTCCTTGGCACATTTGTTTTGAGTTCGAATTACTACGATGCCTATTATACCAAGGCGCAGAAAGTGAGAAGAGTGATTCGCGAAAAGACCAAGGCTGTTTTAGCGGAGCATGATTTAGTGCTGATGCCCACAGCCCCAACGACTGCCTTCAAACTGGGTGAGCTTACCGACAATCCCCTGGAAATGTATTTGGCGGATTTGTTTTCTGTGCAAGCTAACGTGGCGGGTGTACCGGCAATTTCATTCCCGTATGGAAAGGATAAAAAAGGCCTGCCCATCGGGCTCCAGGCTATTGCAGATGACTTTGAAGAGTCTAAACTGTTGCAGTTAACAAAGCTGCTGACCAAAGAATAAATCGCAAGCCCTCGGGCTTAGAAAGTAATTTTTTATGATAAAGGACGTTACTGTATGATGAAGAGGTGGTTGATCGGTTTCGTGTTGACGTTGATCATTAGAGGAGCACCAGCACAAACTCCTGTCTTACCCGATTCCATTGCGGAAGAGGTGATTTCAAAAGTATTGGCCGCCGACTCACTTCAGGATCCTGCCTTGTTCGCCGTACCGGTTGATTTCGACTATATCCCCGCTGAAGAGACTCCGGAACTTGTGGTAGACCGCTTGGGATGCATCCAGCAAACCATCCCCCTAACTTACAACAGCACCGTTCACGGCTTCATTAACTATTTTACCATTCGCAATCGCGAGTACACACGCCTGATGCTGCGTCGGAAAAACCTTTTCTTTCCGTTGTTTGAAAAATACCTTGCCAAGTACAACCTGCCGGAGGAACTCAAATATTTGTCGGTCATTGAATCAGGACTCAATCCCCGCGCCGTCTCCCGTGCGAGTGCTGTAGGTCTGTGGCAATTCATGTCATTTACCGGGCGCTACTTCGACTTATACAGTAACTGGTACTTTGATGACCGAATGGATCCTGAAAAGTCCACCGAAGCAGCTTGCCGGTATCTGAGCCAGTTGTATTCTATGTTTCACAATTGGGAACTCACCTTGGCCGCCTACAATTCCGGTCCCGGAACAGTAAAGAGAGCCATACGAAGGTCGGGCTACAAAAAGACTTTCTGGGAACTTTATAAATACCTGCCCCGCGAGACACGCTCGTATGTGCCGCAGTTTATTTCCATAATTTATTCAATGAATTATGCCGAAGAGCACAATATGGTCGAGACAGCGTTGGAAGAAATGATCCCACACGACACATTGCATGTAAGAAAATTCCTTCACCTTGACACATTCGCTAAACTGACCGGCACTTGTACGGAAGAATTATTACAACTTAATCCATCCGTTAGACACAACGCAATTCCGGAAAGCGCCAAGAACTTTGTGCTGAAATTGCCAATTGCAGCGAAGGCGGAACTCGAAAAATTCCGGATCACTATCCTTGACTCAGCCTCGAAGATCGGTCGCAAGGAGGTGGAAATGTTGGCCAAAAATTCAATCGGCAATACCGCTGGTCGAGAGCTGGTGGTCTATTTTGTTAAGAATGGAGATGCACTTGGCACGATTGCCCAGCGCTACCATGTCCGTGTTGACGATCTCCGAAAGTGGAACAACTTGCGGGGTAGCATCATTCGCACCCGGCAGCGGATAAATATCTGGGTAGTTCCTTCTAAAAGGGTGAGTCAGTCAGTAGCCAGGCCTATTTCTGTCCAGGCAAGCTCTGTGTCGGGTTATTGAATCATTTTACATTTGTAGGTGTTTTAACGTTGTCTTATTACTTTTGAATTGTGATCCAGCAAATTGTAATCGGTTTGATTTTTTTGGTAGCGCTGGGCTATCTTGGAAACCTTATCTACAAAAGTTTCCAGGCCAAAAATGCCTGCTCCACGGGTTGCGGAAAATGTGGGGCAGTGGACCTTGCTAAGATTGAGAAATCAATCCAATCTAAGCCCTAAGCTTTTCTTTATTTTTAATAAAAAGAACTTTCTGAACAATCATCACCTCAAACAAGAGTAGCGTTCAGCGCTCAATCAAAGGCGCTCGAAGATCGGGAAAATGGCAGTGCGCGAAAACAATAGATACAGGATTTATGATGTATTTCTCGGACGATGGCTGGGCAGAAAAATTTTAAGCCCATACCTTCGTTCCTTCCGTGCAATTTTTGCACATTTCAATTTCACTTCTTGATCGTAACAAGCAAGACCTGAATTCGCGATAGGCATCACTCGACCAAATTTCCTCAAACGTTTGATCGGAGAGGTCACCCATTACATGATGCGCATCCTTATCAAAGCAACAAGGCACCACTTTCCCGTCCCACGTTATAACGCAACTGTGCCACATTTTCCAGCAGTGATTCAGTAGTTCGTTTTTGATCGAATATATTCCATTTGCATCACGCTGATACCGGGAATACTTATCCAGAGAAGGTATAAGGTCAGAACCTTTTTGATAATCATAAATCTGGGCCGTCTTCAGGGCTACGCGATCCACGCCAAGGTCATTCGCCAATTTGTAAACTTCCGGAACCTGATGTTCATTCGGACGAACCACCAAAAATTGAAAGACAACATGAGGTGTTTTTGACTTCAATTCTTTTCGCCAACGCAGAATGTTTTTTGTCCCCTCAATCACTTTATCAATCCTCCCTCCGATGCGATACGACTCGTATGTCTCCTGGGAGGTGCCATCAATGGATATGATTAGCCTGTCAAGTCCGGAGGTAATGGTGTTCTTTGCATTTTCATCATTGAGATAATGTCCATTCGTGCTGGTGGCGGTATAAATACCTTTACGTGATGCATACTGTACCATCTCCAGGAATTTTGGATTTAAATATGGCTCGCCCTGAAAATAAAAAGTCAAATATGAAAGTGTTGAGGCCAGCTGGTCAATTACATTATTAAATAAATCCGTTTTTAACATACCGATCGGTCGCGTAAACGAACGAAGACCACTGGGACATTCCGGGCAACGGAGGTTGCAGGAGGTAGTAGGCTCAATCGAAATACTGATGGGCAGTCCATGATGCAACGGTGACCCTGACATGCGGGAAATCCAATAGCTTGTCCATACTTTAGCTGCATTCAATGTGCGTTGGGGTGTAAGCCTTGAAACAATGCTCATCTGATCCTGAAACGTGCTTGTCATTCTTTCAAAAGTACGCGCCCTTCATGAATTGTTTTTATCTTTCTGCGATAATTTCTCCAAAAGGAGTCCTAATGGAAGTGGCGAAAAAATTAGTCTTGCTGATTTTAGTGTTAATGAGCTCGGTGGCCGATGCCCAGGTACCGAAGCTCTCTGCAAACACTGAAATTTCCATCATCACCTGTGCCCCAGGACAAGCAGAAGTATTCCTCGCCTTTGGTCACAGTGCTATTCGTGTGTACGACCCCGAGTATGGAATAGATTATGTCTATAATTACGGTGTTTTTGATTTCAACCAGCCCAATTTCTACCTTAACTATACCAAGGGAAACTTGCTTTTCAAACTTGGGGTCTATCTCTATCCCGACTTTCTCAACGCCTACCTCGAGGACGGCCGGTGGGTACATGAACAGGTTCTCGATCTTTCTCAATCCCAAATGCAGGCAATTTTTAAGTACCTGGAATGGAATGCACTTCCCGAAAATCAAACGTATCGCTACGATTATTTTTATAACAACTGCTCCAGCAAAGTGCGTGACGTTTTTGCGGAGGTCCTGAACGATTCAATAAAGTTTGACGGTTCGTACATAACAACCAACTATACCATCCGTCAGCTCACCGATCTTTATTTAACAAAGCAACCGTGGGGCGATTTAGGCATCGATATCTGCCTGGGTTTACCCATGGACAAAAAGGCAACTCCTTATGAATACATGTTTTTGCCCGATTACCTGGAATCTGGCTTTGATCATGCAACTGTCAGGAAAAAAGAGATGTGGGTGCCGATCGTAAAAACCAAGAAGCCATTTTATCCACCCCGTCCCGAAACCGTTTTAAAAAGTCTGATCCATCCCTGGGTCGCGTTTGGAGGTTTATTGGGATTGACAATTGCAATATCAATTTATGATTTCAGGAGAAAAAAGATCTCTAAAGGATTTGACATTGTTCTTTTCGGAGTCACCGGTTTAATAGGATTATTATTGATCTTGTTGTGGACAGCCACCGACCACCAGGCGGCGGCCTACAACTTCAACATCCTGTGGGCGTTACCTACCCACCTCTTCGTTTTTGCCATATTCAGGGTGAAATCGGCATCCTTCCTGAGAAAATATTTTCTTGGAGTCACTTGTCTAATGGCGTTGTTGTTGATAAGCTGGTATTTCTTACCACAGCAGTTACCTGTTTTTTTATTGCCGTTTGTTGTTGCGCTGATGTGCAGGGCCTTTACTTTATCCCGGATCAATGGTAAGCGGTAATCGGGTAATCGGTAATCGGTTTAGACTCTGATTGCCAGAATAGATTATCTCAGAATTAATTTATAGCTATGCGTATCATCAAATAGTTGTTTTATTTTCGTCCCGCAGTCATACTTTTAATGTAAACAGATACCCATGTCGGAAAAGCGAAAATTTGGTTTTGAAACGCGCATGCTCCACGCCGGCCACATTCCCGATTCGTACTCAGGTTCACGTGCCGTTCCCATTTATCAGACTGCGGGCTATGTATTCGACAGCCCGGAGTATGCCGCTTCACTTTTTGAGTTAAAGCAATACGGTAATATTTATACACGGATCAGCAATCCAACGACGGCTGTGTTTGAGGAGCGCATCGCCTCTTTGGAAGGTGGCACGGGCGCACTGGCCACTGCCAGCGGACAAGCAGCCCAACTCATCACCATGATGACATTGCTTCAGCCAGGAGACGAATTTGTTGCTTCTTCACATTTGTACGGTGGAACGTACACGCAATTTGAGCATACGTTCAAGAAGCTTTCCGTTAAAGTTCACTTTGTTGATCCGATGGATATCAAAAACTGGGAAAAGGCCATAACCCCGAAGACCCGGGTTCTCTACGGTGAAACGATCGGTAATCCACAGGGCAGCGTCTTTGACTTTGAGGGTGTTTCGGAATTAGCAAAAGCAAATGGCATACCCCTGGTGATTGACAACACACTTGCATCACCTTATTTGTGCCGTCCGCTCGAGTGGGGTGCCGATATTGTTCTTCATTCTGCCACAAAATTTATCAACGGGCACGGAACTTCCATCGCCGGCGTGATCATTGATTCCGGAAAGTTTGATTTCAGCAATTACCCATCCATTTCATCACCGTCCATTCCGTATCACAATCTCAACTTTTTTGAGACGTTTGGCCACTATGGATTTTTGATGAAGGCGCGTTGCGAAACGTTGCGCGATACGGGCGCTACGATCGGACCATTTGATTCGTTTCTCCTGATTCAGGGGTTGGAAACGCTTTCCGTGCGCATGGACAGGCATGTCTCTAATGCACTTGCCGTCGCCAATTTTTTAAAAAATCATCCGATGGTAGACTGGGTGAACTATGCGGGACTGCCCAATCATCCTCATTTTGATCGCGCAAAGAAATACTTACCAAAAGGCGCCGGGTCCGTTTTTGCCTTTGGTCTTAAGGCCATCAACAATAACCCGCGTGAAACAGGTAAGCGGTTGCTGGAAGAATTGGAATTATTTTCACACGTTGCCAATCTCGGAGATTGCAAAAGTCTGGTGATCCACCCGGCCTCCACCACGCATCAGCAGCTTTCCGATGAAGAGCTGAAGCGTGCCAACATAAAACCTGAACTGATACGACTTTCGATAGGATTAGAAACCATTGACGACTTATTATGGGACTTGGAACAAGCCTTTCATGCGATATCTCGATGAACACGCGCTTAAGCGCTGACGAGAGAAACAAATTTCAAAACTCAGACCTCATCCGCAAGATCCTGAACGGATCAAGGACGATTGCTATCGTAGGTCTTTCTGACAAGAAAGAACGTGCGAGCAATTTTGTGGGGTCGTATCTGAAATCGGAGCGATACACGATCATACCGGTCAACCCGCTGAAACAGGAAATCCTGGGCGAAAAATGTTATCCCGACTTAGCGTCTATTCCAGTTCCAGTAGACGTAGTGGATATTTTTCGACGACCTGATGAATGCATGAATGTTGTAAAAGAAGCGATTGCCATTAAAGCCAAAGCGGTCTGGATGCAGTTGGGCATCATTAACCGGGATGCAGCCGAACTTGCCTTGCAGCACGGACTCATAGTCGTGATGGACCGTTGCATGAAAATGGAGCACGGCCGCTACAACGGAAATCTCCATTGGGCGGGGATGAATACGGAAATCATCACGGCGAAGAAAGTGAGTAGGTTTATTTAGAGGGTGCTGGGTGTTGGGTCTTGGGTCCTGGGTCCTGGGTGTTGGTGGACCGGATTAAGAAATGTCATGTTTTTCTTACGAATATTTTTTGTGATAAACGCTTTTTCACTTTGGGTACCTCTAAGATCAGTATGAGAGGTGAAAAGGGTGTACGTTTTGGGTACTAGGCATTGGGTTGGTGTCCCCTAAAATTTCTTAACTTTCATTATCAAGGCATTTGTTCGCCTTTGTTGGATGTGAAGAAGTTCGAGAAAAGTTGACGTGTCATTTTCCGAAATCATTGAAAGGCGTTGGGCCAAAATAATATCGGTCTCTATTTCGAATGCTGACCCAAGGGAAATCTCAAGGTAGTGTTTAAACTCTTTCTGACTTGCCCGGCTACATCCCTCGACAATATTGGAAGGAATTGAAACTGCAGCCCGTCTTAGCTGACTTTTCAAACCATACTCCTCTCTTCCCTTGGGAAAATCTTTGTGATCTTATACACTTCCACAGCCAGATTCATGCCCTCTTCCCAAATGGTTATTTCTCTAAAATTTCTCATATCAACTTTTAAGTCATCAGAAAAATGACAACTCAAAATAATAAACACAAGAAATCTTCGTAAGAAAAACAGAACAAATTTCTAGACCGTTCTGCCAAGACCCAAGACCCAGTACCCAAGACCCAACACCCAAGACCCTAAATATGTATCGCCCGATTCCCTGTAGCCGCCAAACACGCCTCTTTCACCGCCTCCATATACGTCGGATGCGCATGCGACATTCTTGAAACATCTTCGGCTGAAGCACGATACTCCATCGCGACCACGCCCGCGGCAATCATATCCGCTGCCCGCGCGCCAATGATGTGAACCCCCAGAATTTCATCTGTATTTTTATCGGCTAAAATTTTCACGAGACCATCGAGATCCATGCTGGCACGGGCGCGGCCCAGCGCTTTATATGGAAAGTTTCCTACTTTATACGCTTTGCCATCCGCTTTCAGTTGCTCTTCCGTGTAACCAACGCTTGCAACTTCCGGCCAGGTGTACACTACGCCTGGAATCAATAAATAATGAACGTGAGGCTTCTGTCCTGCCAGTTGTTCTGCGACCATCACTCCTTCTTCCTCCGCCTTGTGGGCGAGCATCGCACCTCGTACTACATCACCGATCGCATAGATGTTAGGAATTTTTGTCTGGAGATGATCATTCACAGGAATCTGACCTTTCACAGTTTCAATGCTTACTTTGTCCAACGCCAATCCGTCCGTGTACGGCCTTCTTCCAACGCTTACCAGGCAATAGTCTCCTTTCAATTCAATGGCCGCGCCGCCGCTTTTCGGCTCCGCTTTGAGGATCACCTCTTTCCCTTTATTCTCGATCGCCGTCACTTTGTGGCCGAGATAAAAATCCATTCCTAATTTTTTAGTCACTTTTAAAAGCTCCTTGCCCATGGTTCCATCCATCGTTGGGATAAGGCTATCCAGGAACTCAACCACAGAAACTTTTGAACCAATGCGGGCGTAGACTGAGCCAAGTTCCATCCCGATCACGCCTCCTCCGACAACAATGAGGTGCTTCGGCACTTCCTTCAATTCCAATGCCTCTGTGCTGGAAATAATTCTCTTCTTATCAAATGCTGCAAAAGGGAGTGCGGTGGGCTTGGAGCCTGTCGCGATGATAATGTTGTCTGAGGTAATCGTGGTTTCCTTTCCATCCTTTGCGGTGACCTTGATTGTGTTTTTATCT
>JANYKP010000395.1 GCA_025358195.1 Cyclobacteriaceae bacterium | reverse complement strand
TCGAATGCTTTTTTCCAATTGTTATAATCGGACACGACATGAGAGACAGCCAGTCGGTAAAACTTCTCAGTCTTTCTATTGGCCCTGTATTTAATATCATAGTAGCGGTAAACTGGTTCGGAAGTCACGCCGGCGTCGTGCATCGCATTCTTCAGTTCGGTTGATGCAAAAGAACTCTTTGCATCGTTATGACTTTTAGTTAGTTCAAAAACTGTGATCAGATTAGGATCATCCGGACTGGCAAACACACTGATCCGAGATTCGGGATCGGAAACCTCAGAATACACTTTCAGCCATGACCCATAGTCTCTTACTGAATGCGTAACTGCTACAGCGGTGTATCCCGAATATGAGGGCAGCTTTACGGAATCAAAGGCAGCTGAATTTTCAGCTTGTTTCGTTGAGTTTTTTCCTCCACATCCTGCCGCAAGGATGAGCAGGAAAAATACGCCCGGTAGGCAGGGGCTATGTATCCTCTTTTTCATAATCTTTGCCTTGAGTTGGAATGAAAAGTTACAAAAAAAATTGACTATTAGGAACGATTTGTTAGTAAAGGCCCAAACGAAAACGGAAATGTCTCCGGAATGGCTGGTGGCGGACGCAGCCAGTCTAAGGATTGAGCTATATTTCAAGCATGAAAGATTTTAAGAAATACTACAGCATTTCTGCCGCTCCCGAAGAGTTGTATCAGGCTCTCACGATCCCAGCCACTATTGAATTATGGACCGGAGAACCTGCAGAAATGCCATTGCAAGCGGGTGCAGAGTTTTCGTTGTGGGAAGGCAGTATTGTTGGGAAGAATTTGGAATTTGACCCCGGAAAAAAGATCGTACAGCAATGGTACTTTGGAGATCAACCGCAAGCGTCCATTGTCACCATCTTACTTCATCCACACAAACAAGGCACGTCTGTTGAACTTACGCACACCAATATTCCGGACGAGGATTATGATGACATCATACAAGGCTGGAACGAGGCCTATTTTGATTCGCTTCAGGAATTTTATTCCTAAGTTTGAAGTAATGCTTTAAGCCCTGGATTGAATTATCAAAGGTTTGATTTTCAATCCTTCATAAATATTATTTCCCTGTTGCCTTTCGGTGAATTATCGTATTAACCCTTGAACCACAGGTAATTAATTTACGTTATTTGTAACAACCACTACAAATATGAAAACGATGCGCAAACTTGCCATCTTGGAATCCCTGGACACCATGGATCACATTCAGATGGAGAAGGTGCTGCAGTACATTAAAGAAATACTGCGGCAAGAGCAATTGACTGACAACAACAGGCGCTTCCGTCAGCAGGCCATGGAGCAAATTCGCCATGCGCTACGTTCGGAAAAGATTGGGAAAATGTCAGCTTAAAGCCCCATAAAAAATGCACAGTTCATGGTGCTTACCAGCGCCTGAGTGGTTCATTGACCTGCATCCATATTAAAAATAGCCCGAACCAAAAGCCGCTCATTTAACAGCCAAGGTTTTTCTTCAAATTGCGATCTGGTAATCCACCAAAATCAAATGGTCTTTCTGGAATAGAATTTGTCTCCTCTGGCAAATCTTTCTTTACCTCCTTCACCAGCTTGCTCTCGGTCTTTTTGGTCTTCTTCTTCATTTTGCCCTTTGGATTAAGACCAGGTCGTCATTATTTCGTGGATTGCTTCTTTAAAAACTCCTCGACTTCATGAAAATTATAGGAACCCGTCCTATATTCGTTGTTTAAATTTAATCTAAATAAGCTTTGATGGCAAGACCGAAATCAGTGGCTTCCATGAAACCAGGAGAAACCGCGGTAATCTCAGGATTTACAGATGAAGAACTTTCGATAAAGCTGCTTGAAATGGGTTTTCTACCCGGAACGGTAGTCCGTTTTAACTTTAGCGCACCTTTTGGTGACCCTATCTGTGTCAATATCTCTGGTTTTGATCTTTCGCTTCGTCTGGACGAAGCCTGCACCATTTCGATTCTTGACTGATGGGAAGTAAGAAGCGATTGAAAATTGCATTGGTGGGTAAGCCGAATTCAGGCAAGTCTTCCCTTTTTAATCAACTTACCGGCCTTAATCAAAAGATAGGCAACTTCCCGGGTATCACGGTTGATAAACGAATGGGCTATTGCCAACTGGACGAAATGACTTCAGCAGAAATCATTGACCTGCCCGGTATCTACAGCCTCTATCCGCGTACGTTGGACGAAAAAATTGTGGTGGAAATCCTCACCGACAAAAAGGGGGAATACTTTCCAGATCGTATTGCAGTTATTGCCGATGCGACCAACCTGAAAAACTGCTTGCTCTTGCTCACGCAACTTATCGACCTCGGTCTTCCAGTTGTATTAGCCCTGAACATGATGGACTTGGCCGCAAAGTCAGGACTTAGCCTGGATGTAAAAAAATTGGCGAGGCAACTTGATGTGCCAGTTGTGATGATCAATGCACGTCAGGGCCTGGGCCTTGAAGACTTGAAGGCACAATTGGTAAACGCTGCAACACCTTCCAGCAAAAAAATATTCCAACCGCTCAACGGGGTTACCATCGCGCTGGAGGAAATACAAAAGCACTTTAATCTTTCTACAGCGTACGAAGCCTTCCAGTATTTACAACAGCCTGAAAATCTTCTTTTCCTCTCACACGAAAATAGGCTGTTTATTAAAACGGTAGCTGTACAGCAGAATTTTTTTCCACACAAATATCAAGGAGCAGAGACGATCCATCGATACGGATTCATCCAGGAAGTATTGGACGCAGTGATTATTAAATCTGGTGGGCACGAATGGAAAAGTCTTTCAAACAGGTTGGATAAAATTCTCACACACAAAGTGTGGGGCTACCTTATTTTCTTCACACTACTGTTTCTCATTTTTCAATCGGTGTTTGCATTGGCTCAGATACCCATGGATGCTATTGACAGGGGCTTTGCCGACCTCAGCACATTTATGAGTAAACGATTGCCATCGGGTCCTCTCTTTGAATTAATTTCAAGCGGCATTGTACCCGGCATCGGAGGCATCATAATTTTTATTCCACAGATCGCTATTCTTTTCGGATTCATTTCCATTTTGGAAGAGACGGGCTATATGTCGCGCGTGGTTTTTCTAATGGACAAAATCATGCGCAAATTTGGAATGAATGGTCGTAGTGTAGTACCGCTCATGTCAGGCTTGGCCTGCGCGATTCCGGCCATCATGGCAACCCGAACCATCGACAATTGGAAGGACCGACTCATTACCATTTTTGTTACACCCCTGATGAGTTGCTCTGCACGGTTGCCTGTCTTCACGATTTTGGTGGCACTGATTGTTCCCCAGCAACGCGTGCTTGGCCTCATTAGTCTCCAGGGAATAGCGTTGATGGGTTTGTATCTACTTGGTTTTTTTGCTGCGATGTTTTCTGCTTTGCTGCTAAAGGCCATCATCCGGGTAAAGGAGCGCAGCTATCTCATTATGGAAATGCCAACCTACCGAATGCCCAAATGGTCCAATGTAGGTCTGACAATTGTTGAAAAGACGAAAACATTTGTGCTGGAAGCGGGTAAGGTGATTATAGCCATTTCTATTATTTTGTGGGTGTTGGCAAGTTATGGTCCCAGGGAAGTGATGGACCATTCCCGCACAACTGTCCGTGAGGAGACAAAACATCTACAGTTGACGGAAGAGGTATTTGAAAACAGGGTAGCCGCCTATAAGTTGGAACATTCATACGCTGGTATTATCGGAAAATGGATGGAACCGGTAATCAAACCACTTGGGTTTGATTGGAAAATTGGTATCGCCCTCATCACCTCATTTGCGGCACGTGAAGTATTCGTCAGCACCATTGCAACTATTTACAGTCTGGGAAGTGCAGATGATAATGCGACGATCAAAGACCGGTTGAAAGATGAAATTAACCCCGATACAGGAGGCCCTCGCTTTACTCCTGCCGTTGGTTTTTCCTTGCTTGTATTTTACACGTTCGCCATGCAATGTATGAGTACACTGGCTATTGTAAAGCGGGAAACAAAAGGATGGAAGTGGCCGCTGTTGCAATTAATTTATATGACCGGCCTTGCTTATGTTTCAGCCTTTATCGTGTATCAGGTCCTCTCCTGAATCTTTCTATCTTTCGGAAATGATTTTATGATGTGGAGGCTTCCGCTAATCCTTTCGCTCCTGATCACAGCTGCCTGCTCCAAAACTACGGGGCCTAATAAATTCTCAGATCCGGTATTGGTAAAAATCTATGACCTCAAAGACAAGCGTTCTACTGACAGTCTGCTACGCTACCTGAGGTCGGAGAATCCTTTGTACCGGAGAGAAGCAGCTTTGGCTTTTGGTTCTGTTCAGGACACACTTGCTTCCATGGCTCTTGGCAATGCATTATTGGAGGATCCCGATGATGAAGTCAAAAGGAATGCGGCATTTGCCCTTGGGCAGACCGGTGGATTTCAGGCGGTAAATGCCTTGATTCCGGCGTTGCAACACAATGAACGGACAGTGGTGAGGCAGGTTCTGGAGGCTTTGGGCAAAACGGTCCAGCAAGGTGATCTCAACGATTTGAAGGAATTTGAAACCAACGACACGCTTTTGCAGGAGGGCCAGGCGTGGGGCTTTTATCAGATTGCCGTCCGCAAAAAAGCGGATAGTATGATTACGAAAAAGGTCTTGAATTATTTACGCCCTGTCAATTCTTATCAGGCAAGACTAGCTTCCGCGAATTATTTTGGACGATCGACGAAAGTGGAGGGAAGAGGGTTTGAGGAAATTCTGATCAATGCGGCCCTTCATGATAAACGGCCGGAGGTGAGAATGGCAGCCGTGAGCGGGTTTCGTCACCTGGACATTGCTGACATTATGCCTTCGCTGAAAAATATTTTTACAGACAATGACTATCGTGTACGGGTAAATGCGGTTCGGGTATGTCAGAATTTTCCGCTCACTGAAACGCAAGAGGTGGTCTTCGGTGGCCTGAAGGATTCAATTGAAATGGTACAAGTAGCAGCTTCTGAAGTGATTCGCAATATTGCTGACCGATATCCTCTCAAACGGATTTCCGAAGCGGTTGCCTCATCAAAAAATTGGAGAGTAAAAGCAAATCTCTACGGTGCACTGTTAAAAGCAATTCCTGATGGTGTGGTGGAGGAGATTATAAAACTATACGCAACAGGCCCCCCCTATTGCAAGGCCGCACTTGCATCGGCCCTGGGTGAAGCAAAATCACCATTGGAAGAAATGGCATTTAAATTTCTTTCGAAGGAAATGCTGAATGAATCAAACGAAAAAGTTATTCGCAGCGCAGCGACCACTGCACTCATCTCCATTGATCGAAAGTCAGACACTAAAATTTCAAAAAAAGAATTTCTGGAAATCTATCAACACGCCATTGCCCAGGGAGATGTTGCCGTGATTGGGATAATCTGTTCTGCCTTGACGGATGAGTCCTTACGCTATAAAAATGAGATCAA
>JANYKP010000360.1 GCA_025358195.1 Cyclobacteriaceae bacterium | reverse complement strand
CATCCGGATTTCTACCAATGAATCCCTGCGTGAGAATTATTTTGTTATCCAGCATGGATTTCAGCGGCCGGATATTTTTTTCAGTTGCATTCCAATCCACCTTTCCTTCGCGATACGTGTCATCGGTTGCGATATATTTTCGCGCATCTATCCATTCAACCGAAAAACCTTCTGCCAGCAAGAGGTCTGTAACGATAATGGAGGATAACATTTCTCCCGTAGATACAACCTGATCATACAGTTGGTCAGGAGCCATTTCCGGGTTCAATCTTGAAACAAGGGATTCAAATTCCCGATTAACAAGTTGCCAAACCCGATGGCCCTGCTGGAAGAGTTCTCGCATAACATCTTCATGGTAGGAGCGAATTAGCTGAAGCTCGGCCCGGAAATCTCCACCCGATTGAATACATGCCACGACACGTTCAAGCGCGTTGGTGGTTTTACCCATGGCGGAGACGACTATGAGAATCTTTTCTCCCTGATAAAGTTTAATAATACTCGCAACCTTGCGGATGGCAGGAGCATGGCGTACGGAAGCTCCTCCAAACTTGAATACTTTCATGATTCGATACTTTGCATTCTTGTAATTTTATTCAACAGTGTTCAAAATTCATTATTCGACATTCAAAATTCATGATTCAAAAGTAGATCACCCCCTTTTGATATTTTACATTTCGTGATCTATATTTCCGGCTTGTTGCAGTACTAGTTCGTTTGCGCCTTAACTTTAAACTTGAATTTACCTGCGAATTAATCATTTTATGGAACAGTCCCGAATAGCCCACTCCATTGGCATTGCCCTTGACCGCTTTATTAAGAATAATCAAGGACAATTTCAGTATGCCAGTGGGGAATTGTCACAATTGCTTCGGGACATCGCCCTGGCCTCAAAAGTAGTAAACCGGGAAGTCAATAAAGCAGGCCTCATTGACATCATGGGTGCCCTGGGGTCGCAAAATTCAGCCGGTGATGATCAACAAAAACTTGATGTTCTCGCCAACATTCGGTTCACGCGGGCGCTGACGAAGGGGGGTGAAGTTTGTGCCCTGATCTCAGAGGAAACCGAATCGTATGTTGATTTAAATAATAAGGGCAAGTACGTAATTGCCATTGATCCATTGGATGGTTCTTCCAATATAGACGTGAATGTTTCAATCGGTACCATCTTTTCAATATACAGAAGGAAAAGCCCGGAAGGCACTCCTATCCGTGATGAAGATATTTTGCAAAAGGGAAGTGAACAAGTGGCCGCTGGATATATCCTGTATGGTTCTTCCACCATGTTGGTATACACGACTGGTCATGGTGTGAATGGATTTACCTATGAGCCAACGTTGGGTGAGTATTTTTTATCACATCCCGACCAGAAAATGCCGGAGGACGGTAAAATATTTTCTGTCAATGAAGGGCCGGCTGCCTCTTTTCCGGCGTCCGTAGAAAAGTATTTGCAGTATTGCAAGAAAGATGGAAGCTACACTGCCCGTTACATCGGTTCGTTGGTGGCCGACTTTCATCGGAACATGCTGAAGGGAGGAATTTACATTTATCCGGGCACGGCCAAAAACCCACAAGGAAAACTCCGTCTTATGTACGAGTGCAATGCCTTGTCTTTTATAGCTGAACAAGCGGGCGGCCTTGCCTCTGACGGGAAAAACAGGATCCTGGATATTCAACCGAAGGCCCTTCATCAGCGAACACCGTTTTATGTGGGCTCAAAGAAAATGGTTGAGAAAGCGAAAAGTTTTGATTGAGTCGTACGAGTGTTATATAATCAACACCCTGTTTTCTAATAACGTTGCTTAATTAATCTGTCACCACTCTAGTGTTGTGATAAATTAATTTTTGGAACAAGATATCAATGAGATACGACAGCACTCTTCTGTATTCCTGCCTACTGCACCTTGCCTACTGCCTACTTTTCTAACTATTGTAGCCAATACCTATTTTTTAATAATGTTGCATAATTAACCTGTCACCACCCTAGCCGGGTTCTTTCTCCTCTGTTTTCTTTTCACTTGTCAGTATCTCCGGTGCGTACTTTAAAATAAGGCTGTACCATTTCACCAATTTCTTGATATCCGAAATATACACACGGTCTTCATCATATTCCGGTAAAATGGATTTCATGAAAGCTTTTAATTCCACCGGATCAGATGTTGCATCAACACCCAGACCGCTGTCAAAGTCTTTCTTAATTTTTTTTAAGACGTCACCCAGCGGCGTGGTACCTTCTTTCGTACGCGTATAAATCGAAATTTCTTCTAACAAGGACAACCGGTTGTTGGCGCTCGCCACCACTTTTAGCTTTGGATCCTCAATTGATTCCAACAGCATCGTTGATTTTCCGGGCTTCACAATCTTATACAAGCCACCTTTTCCAGACACACTTGCTAAATCTTTCAACTCCATAAAAGGATTTATTTTTTGTAACTATTTATTTATTGTTTTTCCAACGGCGACGGAAGGCAAAAATAGGAAATTAATCAGATGTCAAAAGGGATTTAATATATGCCAGCAACTCTTCCTTGCCTTTGTGTTCTTCCGCGGAGGTTATGAAGATGGGTGGTAGTTCCGACCAGGTATCTTCCAGTGTCTTTTCCCATTTTTTTCTGGACGCCATCAACTGATTTTTTGAAAGCTTGTCTGCTTTGGTAAAGACCAATGAGAATGAAAGACGCTGATCACCCATCCATTGAATGAATTCGAGGTCAATTTTTTGCGGCTCGAGCCGGGGGTCCAGCAAAACAAACGTGGTCAGGAGGTTCGTACGTTTCTTTAGATAGGTTTCGATCATGGATCCCCAGGATCGATGCTTGCTGCGTGTTATGCTCGCATAGCCATATCCAGGCAGGTCAACCAAATACCAATCTTCGTTAATAAGAAAATGATTGATGGTCTGGGTCTTCCCGGGTGTTGACGACGTTTTGGCCAGGCTTTTCCGGTTGACTAACAGGTTGATCAACGAAGATTTACCGACATTGGAACGGCCAATAAAGGCAAACTCACGCTTGACGGGCTCCGGGCATCGTGAAGGATCGGTATTACTGACAATAAATTCTGCGGAATGAATAATCATATCTATTTCGGTAAAAATACCAATACTACTTCGCTTGTTTACTTGGGCAACATAAATGCTGATGCAATAGCTTATGAATCAGCTACCTACATCACCATGATGTCGCGCGCAAGCTACGTAGTACTCAGTAAGAAAAGGGGAATTTTAATTTTTGGAAATTAGCGGAATGAAGGTTGAAAGGCAGCTGGTGTATTATAGGTCGTTCTCCATCGTGCCAGTTCTGGTGGCAGCACTGCAATTGACAGCAAGCCTGGCGCAAAATCAACCACAGCCGACGACTCCTAAAATGCAGGAGGATTATGCAAAAGGTCAGGCGCTGCAACTCCATACAAAGTTTGACTCGGCCATCATTTTTTATCAACGATGTCGTGCATATCAATCCAATCAACCGTCGGGCGTCAAATCAGAAGAAGTCGAGAAAAGAATTAGTGAGTGTGAATCCGGAAAAAAATTAATGAGTGAACCTAGAAAATTCGTCGTGACCAATCTTGGAGGGGCGATAAATTCTCCCTTTGAAGATTATGCACCAGTCTTGACCGAAGATGAAAAGCTGATCGTCTTCACCTCACGCAGGCCCAGCGGGAATTTAAGTGATAAAACATCCGCCGACGGAAAATATTATGAAGATATATTTTTTTCTAATCGCCAGGGGACACGCTGGTCCACTGCCAAAAACATGGAGCGCCCGATCAACACCCCCTTTCATGATTCCGACCTCGCGTTGTCTGCGGACGGAAAACAACTTTTTCTTTATACGGATGAAAATGAAGGCGATATTTTGATAGCTGACTTTATAAATGGAAAATGGAGTCTGCCGCGTTTATTACCGGCGCCGATTAATACACCCTATCATGAATCGTCGGTCTCCATTTCATCCGATGGAAGAAAGATGTTTGTGGCCAGTGAACGACCCGGAGGCTTGGGCGGCTCTGACATTTACGTCACGGAGAAGAATAAATTTGGTCAATGGGGACCTGCTACGAACCTGGGACCACGCGTCAACAGTGCTTGGGATGAAGATAGTCCGTTTATTGATTATGAAGGCACCACACTTTACTTTAGCTCTGCAGGACATACCAGCATGGGCGACTACGATATTTTCCGGTCTCTGCGCAAAGCGGGGAAGTGGTCCGAAGCAGAGAACCTTGGGTTCCCCATCAACACGCCGGGTCCCGACAGTTATTTTGTGAGTACAAAAGATGGGAAAAGGGGCTACTATTCTTCGGTTCGTCAGGAAGGCTTTGGCGAAGAGGATATTTATTTGATTACGTTGCCTCCCGAGTTGTCTAAGGAAGAAGAAACCAGGTCAGGAAATTCCGGCCAGG
>JANYKP010000337.1 GCA_025358195.1 Cyclobacteriaceae bacterium | reverse complement strand
AATTTGAATAAATTTCACTTCAAAATCGCTTAAATCAGAAAAAACATAGTCAACTTTGAGCATGGCAGAAGAAAAAATGATACGGTTGGGACAAGCTTCAAGGAAGCTCAATGTGGGTCATAATACCATATTGGACTTTCTAGCGAAGAAGGGTTTCGCCGTGGAAAATAATCCTAATGCCAAGCTTTCTGCTGACCAGTTTGCCATGCTGGCGAAGGAATTTGCATCGTCTGCATCTGAAAAAATTGAGGCTTCTGTACTTACCATCGGCGCCAAGCACACAGAGACACTCACCATACAAACTGATCCGAACACCCATCGCAAAAAGGCAGAGGAAGAGGATAATATCATGATCAAAAACCTTGGCTCGAAAGAGATCAAGGCAAAAGAAGAAGTGAAGCAGCCCGAAAAGGTAGAGCGGGAAAAGACGAAGCTCGAAGGCATCAAGGTGGTGGGCAAAATAGACCTTGAGAAAAAGAAAAAATCAGAGCCAAAAGAAGAAGCACCAAAGAAAATTGAAACACAGGCAGAAGTTGAAAAACCTCAGCCTCCGGAACTGGAGTTGATCAAAGCGAAAGCAGACAAACTGCAAGGGTTGAAAGTTGTTGATCGGATTGATTTGCCAGCAGAAAAAAAACCAGCAGCTCCCCAGGACAACAAAGACAAAGAAGACTCCCGCAAAAAACGACCTCGGAAACGAATTCCTCCATCCAATAACGACGCGAAGAGCGCTCCGCGACCAAGTGGTGGCACCAGTAATACTACCAGCAGACGTCCGCCGGCTCATGCCCAAAAAGGAGAGCCTTCAGAAAAAGAAATTCAGGACCAGATCCGTGCGACGCTTGCAAAGTTAAGCGGTGGCCAGAAAAAATTCTCTGGAGCAAAATACCGAAAGGAAAAAAGACAGGCGGTCTCCGATGCGCAAGAAGAAAAGTTGTTGCAGGAGCAGGAGGCTTCCAAGACGCTCCGTGTTTCAGAATTTATTTCTGCAAACGACCTGGCATCCATGATGAATGTTTCGATAAACGACATCATCTCAACCTGTATGGGTCTCGGCATGTTTGTGTCCATCAATCAGCGATTGGATGCTGAGGCGATCACGGTTATTGCCGATGAATTTGGATATGATGTTCAATTCATTTCGTCCGAGGAAGAAACTGTTCAGGAAGAAGCAAAAGAAGTTGAAGAGAATTTAAAGCCACGCGCTCCCATCGTTACGATCATGGGGCATGTAGATCATGGTAAGACTTCGCTCCTCGACTACATTCGAAATACAAAAGTGGTAGCCTCCGAGGCAGGTGGCATTACGCAACACATTGGTGCCTATGATGTCACTACCAAGAGCGGTCAAAAGATTGCCTTTCTGGACACGCCCGGTCACGAAGCATTTACTGCCATGCGTGCCAGGGGTGCGAAACTTACAGATGTAGCCATCATTGTGGTAGCTGCAGATGATGATGTGATGCCGCAGACAAAGGAAGCCATCAATCATGCGCAGGTGGCCGGCGTTCCGATCGTTATTGCAATTAATAAGATTGACAAGCCAACTGCCAATCCTGATAAAGTACGCGAGTCTCTTTCCAAGAACAACATCCTCGTAGAAGAGTGGGGGGGTAAATACCAAAGCCAGGAAATATCCGCGAAGACCGGCAAAGGCATTGAGGACTTGCTCGAAAAAGTTATACTGGAATCCGAATTACTTAATCTCAGGGCCAATCCTGACAAACCCGCGGCCGGCTCGATCATCGAAGCCTCTTTGGATAAGGGACGTGGTTACGTTGCCACACTGATGGTGCAAACCGGCACCCTACGGGTAGGTGATATCATGGTTACCGGATCGAATTATGGTCGTGTAAAGGCCATGTTTGATGATACGGGCAAGCGCCTGAAGGAGGCTGGCCCTTCTTCACCAGTTCAAGTATTGGGCCTGGACGGCGCTCCACAGGCCGGTGAAAAATTTGCGGTGTTTGAAACCGACCGTGAAGCAAGAGAAGTAGCGACAAAACGTGCCCAGCTTGTTCGCGAACAAAGCATTCGTACGAAGAAACATATTACGCTGGATGAAATCGGAAGACGTATTGCTATCGGTTCCTTCAAGCAGTTGAATGTCATTGTAAAGGGTGATGTGGACGGATCCGTAGAAGCACTTTCAGATTCCTTGCTGAAGCTTTCTACCCCAAAAATACAGATTGGAATTATTCATAAAGCAGTAGGTCAAATTTCTGAATCCGATGTTCTGTTGGCCTCTGCATCCGATGCCGTCATCGTTGGGTTTCAGGTTCGTCCTTCACCTGCTGCCCGGAGACTGGCAGAAAACGAAGAAATTGAAATTCGTTTATACTCCATCATTTACGATGCGATCAATGATGTGAAGAGCGCCATGGAAGGCATGCTCGAAAAAGAAATGGAAGAGGTGATCGTTGGAAATGCTGAAGTGCGTGAAGTGTTCAAGATCACAAAGTTCGGAACTGTCGCAGGCTGCATGGTGACGGATGGTTATATCAAACGTGCCAACCCGATCCGGCTCATCCGAGATGGTATCGTCGTGTATGCCGGGAAACTTAGTTCGTTGAAACGCTTCAAAGATGATGCCAGCGAAGTGAGATCAGGTTTCGACTGCGGTATGGGCATTGATGGCTTCAACGACATGCAAGTTGGTGACGTGATTGAGAGCTACGAAAATCGCGAAGTAAAGAAAAGCACGTAGCCCTTCAGCTAAATCAATAAGAAAGCCTGATCGAAATTCGATCAGGCTTTCTTATTTCACTGTGGATGAGCATGTTACATTAAAATTTCACCTCAGGGGCTTTCTCTGATCCAGCCTCTGCTTTGAAATATCCCTTATCCTTGAATCCCATGATGGAAGCAAAGAGAACGGCCGGGAACGTTCTGCGCGATTTGTTGTAATCATTCACGGTATCATTAAATCGCTGTCGCGAAACATTGATACGGTTCTCGGTTCCTTCCAGCTGAGCCTGGAGATCGAGAAAATTTTGGTTAGCTTTTAAGTCAGGATAACTTTCTGCTACCACCAACAGTCGGCTCAAGGCAGAGCTCAAACCGCCTTGCGCTTGCTGAAAGGCCGCGAGGTTTTCAGGCGTTAAATTATTGGCATCGATCTTCACTTGCGTAGCCGATGCGCGCGCCTGAATTACTTGCGTCAATGTTTCCTTTTCGAAGTTGGCATAGCCCTTTACTGTATTCACTAAATTGGGAATCAAGTCGGCGCGACGTTGATAATCAGATTCAACGTTACCCCATGCCTTGCCAACATCTTCATCTTTACTAACAAGTCCATTGTAGGAGCTGAATCCTAACAGAACCAGCACAGCCACCGCACCAATAATAATCCACTTTGTCATGTTAATTAATTTTTGTTTACCCAAAGATACAGTCAAAATTCCAACCAAGACAATTGAAAAGGAAGACGAACAGAAAGCAATTTTATTCTCAAAATATCAAACTTACAGCGCCAAGGATCCGTCAAATCCGAATAGACAAATGTTTGCCGCTTTTAGTGCCGGAATCGCCTAAAAAAAGGTTAAAAAGCCCAGCTACCAGAAATGCTTTAGACATTTACCAAGCCACCTAAATCGGGGTACTAGCTCATTCATACACATATTATTAACACTGGTAAACCATTAAGGGAGGTCTAACTCCTCAATTTTAACCAAATTTGCTTTCGGATTTTTGTGGCTGGTTATAGGCAAGGAGTCTGACTGAAATTCACCCTGTTTTGTAAAGCCATACTCATTTTTAGAAATGAAATTTTTATTAACAATTCCTCCGTTTCAATTTGATGAAACGGCAGACTTCTATTGCGTTTACAAAAAAAATAATCGTGCTTGTTTCATGGCGATAGCTACCCAACTGGATACTGATGCGTGGGTGGTTTTTTGAATCGCAGTTATCTAATCAAAAGTTCACAGGTCGTGATTCTGAAATCAATTCACATACAATACAAGTCCTTTCAAATACTCACCTTCCGGGTGATAAATTGAAACAGGATGATCGGCAGGTTGTGAAAGGTGATGCAATACGTTGACTGCTCGTCCCGATTGAATGGCAGACGAGACCACCGTGTCATAAAATAGTTGTCGATCAACCACTTGTGAGCATGAAAATGTGAAGATGATTCCGTTTGGTTTTATGACTCGTATGGCTTCAGCGTTTAATCGTTGATAACCTTTCATCGCCTGGTGGCGTGCGTCTTTATGTTTTGCGAAGGCCGGTGGATCAAGTATGATGATATCGTATTCGTCCTTTTTATCTTTAAGAAAATCAAATGTGTCGGCCACGAAACTCCGGTGCTGAAGGGGATCAAAACCATTAAGCTCCAAATTCTTGCCTGTCATGGCCACTGCTTTCTCGGAAGCATCTACGGAATGGACTAATTCTGCTCCTGCTTTGAGCGCATAGACAGAAAACCCACCTGTATAACAGAACGTGTTCAGCACTTTTGCCCCCCGGGACATCTCCCCGACCAGTTTTCGGTTTTCGCGCTGGTCGAGGAAAAAGCCTGTTTTCTGACCTTCCTCCCAATCTACATAGAATCTATTGCCGTGTTCCATGACAACATGGGGCAGAACACTCATTCCCAGGAGGTATTCATTTGCCGACTTTTCAGGCAGGGTGTTCTGACTTTTGTAGTAAATAGAATGTACCCCTTTAATCACTTCTTTAATGGCCCCTGCGACTGTTTGCCGGTCCTTATGCACGCCGATGCTGTGTGCTTGTATGATTGCTACGCCGTTGTAAACATCAATGATTAATCCTGGCAAGCCATCACCCTCACCATGTACAAGCCGGAAGCAATTGGTAAATTCGGTGATAACTTTACTCACAACCCGTTGATTAAATGCTTTGGCTATTTTTTCGGCATAGAAACTTTCACCGGGAGGGTTCAAAAACGACAGCAGGCGTATCGTGATCGTCCCTTTTTGATAATGTCCGTAGCCAAGCGTATGTTGCCCAGCATCTTGTACCTCTACCCAATCGCCATCAGCAGGATTGCCCTCCAGGGTGTGGATCGCTCCGGAAAAAATCCAGGGATGAAAGCGTCTTGCCGATGCTTCCCTTCCTTTTTTAAGAATGACCTTTCCTTGTATATTCATCCAGTTGCATAAATTAACGCGATATTTTTCAATTACCTCAATATTTTGAAAACCGCCCAAAAAATGAATCAGACGGTGCGATTGTGAGTATTAAAACCGTAAAAACAAACCAAAAATAAGTTGATATGAAATCTTTTCAGCTGTTATTACTAGGTGTGCTTTTCTATGGATGTGGAAAGAATGCTTCAGTTGAACAACCAGCCGGACCAGAAACGAACCGTCAACTGGCAGGCATTCCAAAAGAATTTTCTGATACCCCAGGTTTGGCGAAGACAGAAATACGAGATGCTTACGATAGAATCATAACTATTGGATATTTGCTTCATGGAAAAAAAGAAAGTTCATGGGTGGATTATTCTCCTCATAATGGGATGATCAAAACGGTGACGACCTATGTACACGATATAAAGGAAGGACTGTTTATTGAATTTGATTCAAACAATCAATTGTGGCGGCGATGTTATTTTCACAACAACAAGCGTCATGGAGAATACAGAGAGTATAGCGGCGCCAATGTGAAAGAGGACCGCAACTATGAAAATGGAAAACAGGAAGGCGTGGCAAAGATTTTCTACGACAACGGGAAGGTTATGGAGGAGGCTTATTACAAAAATGGTCTTCGGGAAGGGGTGTCAAAATGGTATGATCAGAATGGAAACCTGACGATCGAAGACGAATACAAAGACGGCCAATTGGTTAAGAAATAGGGATTTTTGAGTAAAAAACGAACCAAAACCCCTTACAATTCGTATTTAGTCTACCTGCAAAATTGTCATAGCGGAAAAGTGATTCGGGGGTGTTCAATCATAAAAACTTCATCTGGCACACTTTTTCCTGATAGGACCGTTACAAAAGTGTTTTAATAAATTTTATTATTTCAATAACAGAATGTATATGAAGCGTTTGGGATCTCTTTTCGTGGCGGCTGTTCTTGGCAGTGGCCTAACATTATTTACTTTTCAGTGGTATAACCCCAGGAGTGAGGGTGTAAAAATCGAACATATTGCTGGTGTGCCTGCTTCGCAAGTAGCCTACCGCGTAAATGAAAAGGGTGAAGTGGTTCCATTGGACTTCACCTCGGTTGCAGAAAAAGTAACAAAGGCGGTTGTGCACATACGGTCTATTTCGGAAGGTCAAGTTAATACCCGCGAAAGGAACCCTGATCCAATTGATCCCTTTCAATTTTTTGATCCTAGCAGGCCGCAGCGTCGAGGGCCTAGCCAAAGCAGTGGAAGCGGTGTTATCATCAACTCAGACGGCTATATTGTTACCAATAATCACGTCGTTCAGGATGCAGACGTGTTGGAGGTCACATTGTCTGATAATCGGACATTCAAAGCAGAAGTTGTCGGTACCGATCCGGACACAGACATTGCCGTAATCAAGATTAATCAAAAAGCATTGCCCTATCTATCGTTTGTGAATTCGGATGAATCAAAAGTTGGTGAGTGGGTGTTGGCCGTTGGCAATCCATTTAATCTTAACTCGACCGTTACCGCCGGAATCATCAGTGCCAAAGGAAGAAATATCAACATCATTAACAGCAATAACTCAAACAATCCGCAGGCTGGACGAACCGCAATTGAATCCTTCATTCAGACGGATGCCGCCATCAATCCTGGTAACAGCGGTGGTGCCCTTGTAAATCTTAACGGGGGCCTTCTTGGTATCAACACAGCAATTGCAAGCCCTACAGGTTCATACTCCGGTTATGGTTTTGCTGTTCCTTCCAACATTGTAAGCAAAATAGTGGAAGACCTTTTGGCCTTTGGTATGGTGCAGCGAGGCTGGTTGGGCATTCAAGTCGGCACGGTCAATAGTGAACTGGCAAAGGAGGAAGATCTCGCCGTGAGTGAAGGCGCATACGTGAGCGGGTTCGGTGATCTGGAAGACAAAAGCGCTGCGAAAGAAGCAGGCATTGAGAAGGGTGATGTGATTGTGAAGTTGAATGAAACTCCCATCAAGTCCAGTTCTGCATTAATTGAATATATTGGACTCAAGCATCCAGGCGATAAAGTAAATGTGACTGTCAATAGGAAAGGTAAGGAGAAGTCCTTTGCTGTAACCTTAAAAAACCGCGAAGGTAAACTCGGTAACTTAAAACTTGAAACCAAAGTCGCTTCCGCATCCCTTGGTTTGGTGCTGGAAGATCTGGATAGCAAAGCGCTCAAGCGGCTTGACCTTGCCAATGGCGTACGGGTAAAGTCGGTGGAAAACGGTAAGGTGGCACGCTACACGGAAATGAGGGATGGGTTTATTATTACCCATGTGAATGATAAAGTTGTTAAAACACCTGAAGAAATAGATGAAATTGTTAAAAGTAAAAAACCGGGGGATCTTATTACGTTTTCGGGAGTGTATGAAGACTATCCCAAGGAGTTTAACTATGCGATACGAATGTAATTAAACGAGTTGAAATGAGGAGATTGTTTAGAAAAGGCGATCGCGTCCAAAGCAAATTGGATGGAAAAGTCATGGAAGTGCTCAAGTACTTCAAAAAGAATCTGGTAGAAGTGAAATGGTTTGACCTCAAGTCCAAAGAGGTTCACACTAACAAAGTAAAGGAAGACAAGTTGTCCAAAGCAGCCTGAACTGTCGACTTACTGTTTCGCCTTGAGCATTTGCTTTAGGCAATGGATATTTGTTAACACCAGCAAACAAACTACTAACTTCACGGTTAGACTTAGCTATCCTTTTATCAAAAAGTTTGAAATCCCAGCTTATTACCGGTCTTCCATTACTGGCAGGATCAAAGAAGCGCGCAGACTGAAAGACTTGCGGAAGCAGGACTTTTCTCCCTCCATACTAGATTTTGGTCCCATAAGGTTCATTCTTGCTCGTCACTTTGGTTTCTGCTACGGCGTGGAGAATGCCATCGAAATCAGCTACCGGGCGTTGGAGGAAAATCCTACCAAGAAAGTTTTCCTTTTAAGCCAGATGATCCACAACCAGGAGGTGAATAGGGACCTTCTCGACCGGGGAATAAAGTTCATCATGGATACTGATGGCACACCATTCATTCCCTGGCAAGATATAAGCAAGGACGATGTGGTTATCATACCCGCCTTCGGCACCACGCTGGAGATTGAAAGACTTCTTCAGGAGAAGGGCGTTGACGTACAGAAGTACAACACAACGTGTCCGTTTGTCGAGAAAGTTTGGAACCGGACGGAAAAACTTGGGAGCGATGACTTCACGATCATTATTCATGGTAAGGTGAGGCATGAAGAGACACGGGCAACTTTTTCGCACAGCGCAAAAAATGGACCTTCCATTATTGTCCGCGACATGGAAGACGCAATACAACTTGGAAATTACATTTTTGGCAGCAAACCACGATCTGATTTTTTCGAGGAGTTCGTCGGAAAATTTTCAGAAGGATTTAATCCTGACATTCACCTGAAAAAAATTGGCGTTGTCAATCAAACCACCATGCTCGCCACGGAGACACAGGCTATTGCGGATTTTTTCCGTCAACTGATGGTTAAGAAATATGGCGCGCTAACTATTAAAGAGCATTTTGCTGACACCCGGGATACGCTCTGCTACGCTACCAATGATAATCAGGATGCCACGTACGAGCTTTTGAAAACCGCCGCCGATTTTGCCATCGTGGTGGGTGGATACAATAGTTCCAACACCTCGCATATTGTGGAGCTCTGCGAACGGAATTTTCCTACCTACTTCATCAACTCAGAGCATGAGATAAAGTCAAGAGAAGAGATTCATCACCTGAATTATCATACAAAAGAAAAGCTCATCACACACACTTTTATTCCGGAAAAAAAAACTATCAATATTGTGCTGACGAGCGGGGCCTCCTGCCCGGATACATTGGTGGACAGGGTGATGTTGAGATTAATGGGATATTTTGAGGGGGTTAAGGGGATGGAAGAGGTGCTTCAGAAAATTGTCTGAATCAGGATTTTAATTGATTTGAGGATTAGCAGGATTTGTTTCAACCGGATTATACTTTGAGTTGCCTACCTTTTTGTATTGTAAACTCAATGCGCCAAAGTTGATAAGTAAACCGATAGAAAAATACCGCTTTTCACTTGGTCATGGATTCCTGATCATTCGCCTTATTTTAGCACCTTGAAATTGAAACTACGCGTTTACGTAATCCCAATTTTCCTGATGGCAGCGGCCTCGCTGAGCGCTCAAGAAATCTTTAAAGAAGACACTGTACGTCTACTGAATGAAGTTATTGTAAAGGCTTACGCTTCCGATCGACCCTTGTTGGAAGTGCCGGCCACGATTGGGGTCGTGAGGGATCTTGAATTGAACCGGTTTGGCAATACCTCCATTCTCCCGGCGGTGAACATGGTACCGGGAGTGCGAATGGAGGAACGCTCACCGGGCAGTTATCGCTTTTCGATTCGTGGAAGTTCGTTGCGCTCACCCTTTGGCGTGCGCAATGTAAAATTCTATTGGAACGGTTTACCCCTGACTGATGGCGGAGGCAATACATACCTCAATCTGATCGATTTCAATTCTGTAGGCAGCATGGAAATCGTCAAAGGACCCGGGGCCAGCTTGTACGGTGCAGGTACCGGTGGCGTGGTGCTGTTGCAATCTCCAAAATCATCGAGGGCTTTGAACTACTCCGCGCTGGCCGGCAGTTACGGACTATTCAGAATTCAGGGAGGCGGTTCTGTAGTTAGCACTAAAATTTTTCAAATGGATACGCGCTTGGGTTTTCAGCAGTCAGACGGCTATCGACAGCAAACCAAAATGAATCGCCTGATGGCGCAAATCGATCTAAGAGGTTCACTCAGTAAACAAAGTTTTTTGTCTGCCACAATGTTTTCGACACAGTTATATTATGAAACCCCGGGAGGATTGACACAAGCACAATATGACAACGACCCTCGTCAAGCCCGGCCTCCTACGGCTACATTGCCGGGTGCAACCGATCAAAAGGCCGCTGTCCATAATAAGACTACGTATGCGGGAATTTCATTTGAACATGAATGGAATGAAAAATGGTCTACTCGCGCGGGACTATTCGGTTCCGTTACTGGATTCAAAAATCCTACTATCCGTAACTACGAGAAACGCGATGAACAAAACTGGGGTGGACGTATGGATACCCACTATAAGTTTGATAAACAATCCTGGAAAGGTAAGATCACTTTTGGGGCCGAGTATCAGCATTTTTACTCCCCGGTTACGGTGTATGACAATGTTCTTGGAACAGCGGGCAACGTGCAGACGGATGACATACTTCGCTCGCAACTTTTCCTTGGCTTCGCGCAAGTTGAATTGGACCTGCCAAAGAATTTCTATCTCACCCTCGGCGGCAGTGGCAATTTAATCAACTATAAATTTCTACGCACATCCCTTTCTCCGGAAGTAAGACAAGAGCGGAATTTTGATCCTGTAGTATCTCCCCGTATTGCGCTGCTTAAGAAAATTTCAACAGCACTTTCCGTATACGGAAGCGTCAGCAGTGGCTTTTCACCACCTTCGCTAGCGGAGGTCAGACCTTCGACTGGAGCCTTCAATAATAGTCTTAATGCAGAGCGTGGTGTGAGTTATGAAGTGGGTGTAAAAGGGAAAATCTTTAATCAGTTAGAGGCAAATCTCGCCCTTTACGATTTTCGGCTCAAAGAGACGATCGTCATCCAGCGCGATGCAAGCGGTGCCGATTATTTTATTAATGCCGGAGCCACGTCACAGCGTGGTGTTGAGTTGATGCTCGCCTGGTCGCCACAACTTTCAACCGGCAGAACTTCTGCGCTCCGGGTATGGACGAGTTACACGTACAATTACTATCGTTTCAAAGACTATGTGAATGACGGAAAGGATTATTCAGGCAATGCGGTCACCGGTGTGGCGCCTACCATTCTTGTTGGGGGTGCCGATGTGCGTTTCTTAAAATCCTTCTATTTCAACTTGACAGGAAATTATACCGATCGACTGCCACTCAATGATGCCAATACGGATTACGCTTCCGACTTTTTTCTACTTGGCACCCGTGCAGGTTATAAATTGGACAATAAAATACCGCTTGAGTTTTTCCTCGGCGTTGATAATGCTCTTGATCAGCGTTACAGTTTGGGAAATGATCTGAACGCCGTGGGAGGTCGTTATTACAATCCGGCGGCAGGAAGAAATTTTTATGTTGGTATTATAGCACGGCTGATCACCCGGCCAGATTATTAAGTCATAAGTTTCATGAAAACACAATGCCCCAAAAGTTGGGGCATTGTGTCAGCTATTTATGGATTATTGGTTACTTCCTTATTCCGGGTAAATTTTCCGGCGTCGCCTGTTCATTGGCAAATGATGGAGCCTTGTGTGGATTTGGATACACTTCGTCCAGGGTATTCCCATCATAAAGTCTTCCATTCTTCATCACGCTGTTGACGGAGTTTGTATTACGAATATTCTCCAGTGGGTTTTTATCAAGCACAAGCAGATCGGCAAGTTTTCCAGCCTCAATGCTGCCGAGGTCCCCATCCAGGCCTAGCGCCCGGGCACCGTGCAGAGTTGCCACTTTCAAAGCATCGTGATTGGTCATGCCGCCTGAGGCAACGCTCCACAATTCCCAATGATATCCAAGGCCCTGCAGCTGACCGTGTGAACCCACCCCTGCGTTTCCGCCAGCCTTTACCAGATCATTTACGAATTTGGCGTGATCTGGAAATACATGTTCTTCAGCCATGAACCATCCCGGTCTTCTGCGTGACTTCTGGTCAAGTTCGGATTTCGAAGTAAAGTGATTGAGTTTGGTGTCTCCATTCACATTTTCAGTAGCATAGTAATGGTTTTCCGCCCAGGGACCTCCGTATGCTACCAGCAACGTCGGAGTATAGGTCATTTTTGCTTCTGCAATGGCTGTAACCATATCCTTGTACAAAGGATAAATTGGCAAAGCATGTTCATGACCTGGATAACCGTCAATAAGGTTGGTGAGGTTGAGTTTAAAATCCAATCCACCTTCTGTCGTTGGCATCAGGCTTTGCTCTTTCGCAGCCTGGATAATCCATTGCCGGTGTTGACGATTGCCCGTCAAGTACATCTTGATTGTTTTGGTATTGTAGTATTCGGAGTATTGTTTCAGGATGTCTTTTGCCTGGTCAAAATCCTTCAGGCTATACGCCCAGAAACCAACGCCAGGTCCGGTGCTATACACTCTCGGTCCTATGATTTGTCCGGTTTCCACCATATCACTGTAGGTAAGTACGTCGGTTGTGGCTGTCTGAGGATCACGCGTAGTCGTAACACCATATGCAAGATTGGCAGCGTACATCCACACCTGATTCTTATGGATGCCCCAGGCAGGCCACATGTGCGCATGGGTATCGACCAGACCGGGGACAATGGTTTTGCCCTTCATGTCCCTTTTTTGAACTGAGCCATCGATAGCGATTGAGCCCGCCGTACCAACTTGTTTGATCCGAGCGTTCTCGATCAATATATCTCCGCTTTCAATAACCTCATCACCTTTCATGGTGACAATGCGTGCATTCTGCAGCAACACTTTACCGGAAGGGATATCTTTTTGAACCGTAATTTTTACGCGAATCTCGGCAGGCTTGTAACCGTCGTCTTTCTTTTCGTCCTTTTTGGTATCATCCTTTTTATCGTCCTTCTTCTCTTCCTCTTTTTTCTTCTCTTCGGCCGCTTTCTTTATCTTCAATTCCAACTCCTTCACTTTAGCGTCATCCAGGTTGTAGGTAAAAAATGCGTTCCCCAGGCTGAAATAAACGATTTTGGCATTGCTGCTCCAACTCGCAAATTCTCCTCCCAACTTGGTAATCTTGGTGGCAGGGAACTGGGCTTTCTCCGTTTCCGCCACTGAAATTTTAGGAATTTCTCCGCCAGTTTTTGGAATTGTCACCACATAAATATCATTATTGATTTGTGCCAACGCCCGATCACCTTCGGGTGCCATTTTGATAACGCGCGCATTGGAGGGTTCACGGAGTGGCTCAGTGGCAGATTCCACCAGCATGCAATTGTTCTCCATTGCCGCACCATACGTCATGATGCCTGTAATCTTCGCCAACTCTTTTTCGTCGGTACCATCCCAGCGCATCGACAGCAAACCCTTCTGGCCGCTATACACATAGATCCGGTCATCCGATTTAACAAAATGAGGATTCCCGCGACCCCTCGCTCTGGTTATCACGGTTACACTTCCACCGTCACCACCAATCCAGGCAAGTTCCTCCTGGCTGGCAAACGTTACCGGATCCGGATCTTCTTTGAAATTATAGGATGCTCCTTGAAGAAACACAATTTTATTTCCCTGATACGCCCAAGCCGGATCTGAATATAAGGCGGGCACGGTTGTCAATCGTTGTGGCTTTGCCCCTTTCAGTTTAAAATTCATTTTATACAAATGGCCACCATTGTGTTCCCAGGTGGCCCACACTAGCTGAGACCCATCAGGGTTCCAGGCTGGCTGTGCTTCCGTAAAATCAAAATTGGTTACCCGTTTAGGCGTTCCGTTTGCAAGGTCCATCGTGTACAGCCGGTTGAGGGCCGTGAATGCAACTTGCTTACCGTCCGGAGACACGACAGGATTCCGGATTTGTGTTACGATCATTTCTTTTTCGTCTTTGATCGGATACTTAAAATCAACCCGGGGACCGAGCAACATTTCTGTTTCCATTTCGAATGGGATATTGATCGAATTTCCACCCGCCACCGGAATACGATAAAACTTTCCGCCATAGGACGCCACTACCTCCTGACTGTTCGGTGTAAAAGACATCGCCGGTAGCACGCCTAACGGAGCAATGGATTCCTGCTCATCGTGCTGCACGGGATAAGCCAGCCACTTTTCATCACCTGTCATTAGATTACGAAACACCAATCCCGTTTGATCATTGTAACGTGATCCATAGACCAACGATTTTCCATCCGGTGAAAGCGTTGGTGTAAATGCCGATCCATAGCGTGAAGTTTTGACTTCCACCTCACCATTGTTCCGATCATATACGGCCAGTTGATATTGTGGAAGCTGTGCGTTGTAATTCCAGGCTCCGGTTCGTTGGGCAAACCAGATGTAGCGATTATCAGGTCCAAACGTTGCCTCTACAGTTTTCAGGTTGTCGGGCTTGTTGATTAGTTGGATTCCTGCACCACCATCCTTGTGAAACAACCACAGTTTTAAATTACGGGTACCTTTTGAGCCAACAATGTAATTTCCATCGGGTGTCCATTCAGCTGATTGGTAGTGGTCAGTAGCACCTTTAGTGACTTGAAGTGAATCGTTTTTATCAAGCGAAAACCACCAGATGTTTTCTCCACCGCTCCTGTCAGAAATGAATAAAAGTTTTGTCCCATCGGGGCTGAATTTCGGTTGTGAATCAAACGCCATTCCCTTGGTGAATTGTGTGGGCTTGCCACCCAGGAACGGCATCGTGAAGATATCGCCCAGAAAATCAAATGCGATGGTTTTACCATCCGGGCTCACATCCAATGACATCCAGGACCCCTCCGTTGTTTTGATTGGCACCCTTCTGCCAATTTTTAATGGAAGATCTTTTCCCTTTTTCGGCTTGTCTTTTTTTACAGTATCCGGTTTTTCATCCTTTTCGGGTTCCTGGGCTTGCGCAAGGTGAGTGGTGAGCAGCATGAGTGAACAAAAAATTACAGCAAGATTCTTCATGACATTTGATTTATTGTACAGTAAAGTAAACAGTTTCATTAAATCAATGGTGTACTATTTACAGTTGCGGTAAATTTGATTGTTATTGAATCTCGGGAACCAATCACGACAATGAACACAATGTCGAAATTTTGGTAATTACGCGATCGAAAAAGTTAGCAGGAAGGCTGAAATCAGGCTCTTGTTTTTAATACCGGACAGTTACTATTGGCTCTCATAGGATTCGTGCTACGAACGTGAATCGGTGCAGAATTAACCTCAACTGGTGAGGCCTAGATGTTCAAATATTTCATCAGCATATCCAGCCGCTCTTTGCTGTCGTCATCGTGGGGAGCTTCTTGATACCGGCCGATAACCCGATAGCCGAAGCGCTCCAGGGTGGCGACGATTCGTGAAAGATCCATTTGGTTGATTTTTAGTGTGACTTTGATCTTTCCGCGATCGAGTGGGTCTTCCATCATGGTGCTGCTGATGATCTTTGCTTTGTTTTCTTCCACGTACCTGCTGATCTCCGCCAGGGAATAATCAATCAAATCCATCGATAATACGAGAATTCCACCGGGCATTTGCACAGAGGCACTTTGCGCAAAGGATGCCATAATATCTTGTACGGTAATGATTCCTGCATACTGACCTTCTTCATTCAGGACACCCACAATACTAAGTTTGTGTTCTCCTGCGATCCGAAGGATGTCAAAAAAATGAGAATCGGATCCTACCACACAATCTTTACCAACGAGATCAAAATCGCCAAGGTTTTTTTCAATGTCGTTTGACTCCAGTATGATCTCTTCAGAAATGAAACCGAGTAATTGTCCGTTGTCGACTACAGGCAAGTGATTGCAGCGAAATTCTTCCATCCACACGATGGCCTTGTGTGCATCATCCGTCACCTTGAGCGGCGGCACCATGTGGTTGATCAATTCTTCTGCAATCATTTATTCCTATTCGTTATGCCAACCCAACCTCATTCGTAAGCGGACGACGAGGTTAAAAATTCTTCTACGATTTCATTAAACTTTTCCGGATGCTCCATCATCGGGGCGTGACAACATTTGTCAATAAACCGTAATTCGGAGTTAGGAATGAGTCTGTTAAATTCATAGGCAACCAACGGTGGTGTAATCGTATCATTTAATCCCCAAACCAGCAGTGTGGGAACCAGGATGGTTGGTAAATCATTGGCAAGATTATTCCGTTGTGCTGATTTGGCAATTGCCACAATACGCATGCACTTTGGAATACTCTTGGTCGTTTCAAAAACCTCGTCCACCAGTTCTTTCGAGGCAACTGCCGGATCGTAAAATGTGTAGGCAACCTTTTCACGTATGTAATCATAGCTGCCCCGTCTCGGATACGATCCACCCATGGTGTTCTCAAACAAACCCGAACTACCGGTAAGTACCAGTTTATCAACTTTCGTGCCGTTGTGTAATGTGTATAACAAGCCTACATGACCACCCAGTGAGTTTCCCAGAATTGTCATGTGATCCAGTTTCCTCATCGCGACAAACTCTTCTACAAATTTTTGCAACCCTTCCAGACCAGCTTCCTTTATTGGCATTTCATAAATAGGGAGCATGGGGATGACAACGCGAAACCGTTTTGAGAAGCGGTTAACAACCCCTTCCCAGTTGCTGAGCGCTCCAAACAGACCGTGAAGAAGCATCAGCACATGCCCAGTGCCTTCATCCACATATTTGAACCCATTTACTTCCTTAACGTTGAGTGGCATTGTTTCTTTTCACCGATAAGTAAGCGAAAAATATCTGTAGTTAGAACTGCCTGAAGATTTCTTTGAAAACCGGCAAAAATCCTCCAATCCATTCGGCAGTCCTGGGCGCTAACGTTGCAGTGAATGGATACAACCAGGAGCCTTCCGTCCAGGCCGCTTTGGGTGTGAGCCTGAGTGAGTCGGCAATCCAAAGCACGATGCTAAGTAAAAATAAAGTTTTAAACGCCCCTAGCGCGCCACCCATCGCCTGATCAATCGTCCCAAGAAAAGATTTATCAATCGAGGTTTTCACCAGCTTACCCAACAAACGAACCAGCACAACAATAATTATGAAAATCACAGCAAAGGAAAGATAGGGTAAAGTACTTTTATCTGCGTTGAATTTTTCTTCCAGTAGAATCATTCCTTCGCCCATCAGTTTAAAACCGCACAATACTCCTAACAATATTGCGACGAGCGATATCAACTCCATTAAGAATCCTTCTTTGTAACCACTCCATGCTCCGAGGAGGACAAGGAGCCCCAACACCATATCGGCCTGACTCAAGAGACAAGAAGTTTTTTTACGATTTCAGAGATCATTTTTCCATCTGCTTTGCCGGCCAGGCTCTTAGTAGCAACGCCCATCACCTTACCCATGTCTTGAGGACCTTTGGCACCAACGTGCGCGATGATTGTTTTTATTTCAGCGGTAATTTCCACTTCAGAAAGTTGCTTCGGCAAATACCGGCTGATGATCTCCAGTTGCAAATTCTCACGCTGCGCCAAATCCTGCCTCCCTTCCTTTTGGAAAATCTCGGCCGACTCTTTGCGCTGCTTAGCGGCTTTCATCAACAGCTTGTTCTCGATGTCAATGGCAAGTTCATTGCTCCCCCCTTTTTCTGTTTCAGCCAGTAGGATCATGGACTTGATACTGCGCAAGGCATCCAGTTCTTCTTTGTTCTTGGCGAGCATCGCTTTCTTGATGTCGTTGTCGATGGTGGTTTTCAGTGACATGATTGTGTATTTTCGCTTCAAAGTTATTTTAAATTGTCTAAGGTCTCAAACCCGAGTCATGACATTATCGTTTTGGACTAAAGTCCTGCAGAACCTTCAATCAATTGCCACAGTCTTAAGACCGTGGCAATTAAGACCATGTTGGCCATTTCAAAACTGCTCAATAACCAATCTATATGACTCGCCTTAGTGTCAATATTAACAAGATTGCCACCCTCCGCAATGCCCGCGGCGCCAACAATCCGGACGTACTCAAAACCGCGATGGATTGCGAGCGGTTTGGAGCGCAGGGCATCACCGTTCACCCTCGTCCTGACGAGCGTCACATTCGCTACAACGATATCATACAACTGAACGATGTGGTGACCACTGAGTTTAATATCGAAGGTTACCCGGATGAGCGCTACATGAAAATTATCCGCGACGTAAAGCCTGCACAAGCCACCCTTGTGCCCGATCCGCCTGGCGTACTTACTTCCAATGCAGGTTGGGACACGGTGCGCCATCAGGAATTCTTAAAGAAAATAATCCATGAAATTAAGAGTGTCGGTGTACGTGTATCTGTTTTTGTTGATCCCTCCGTTAAAATGATAGAAGGAGCAGCAAAAGCCGGAAGCAATCGCATTGAATTATACACAGAGCCGTATGCGTCACAGTATCATAACAACAAGGAACAGGCAATCGCTCCTTACAAAGAAGCGGCCGCCGTGGCGCATGCACTTGGTCTTGGCCTGAATGCCGGTCATGACCTTGACCTACACAATCTTCGATTTCTGAAACAATCGATCCCTTTGCTGGATGAAGTCTCCATCGGTCATGCGTTGATTTGCGATGCGCTTTATCTGGGATTGGAGAATACGATTCAATTGTATTTACGGGAACTTCGATAGTTGAGAATTGAGGAGCTGAGAATTTGAGGAGTTGAGGATTGATGTGCATCGTGCATTCAAAATCAACCAAAAAACAATTTATTTTTCTGATAAATTCAATCGTACGTCTTTCATCAACTTTGTGATGCCTATCAAAAATCGATACTTTATTGGAATAGTTCCTCCCGCTCCAATCTTTGAACAGGCACTTGAACTAAAACATTACTTCCAGGATCGCTATAAAAGCAAGGCTTCGCTCAATTCGCCGCCTCACGTCACACTTCATATGCCTTTTGAATGGAAGGCTGAAAAAGAAAAGGAACTGGTAAATGCGTTTCATCGCTTTGCGTCTGAACAACCAACCATAAAAATTGTATTAAAAGATTTTAACTGTTTCACGCCCTGTGTCATTTTCATAAACGTCATTCCTTCAAAAGAACTTATCGATTTACAGCGCTCCATTCGTTTGTTTTGCAAAAAGGAATTAGGACTATTCAATGCCGATTATAAAGACCTTCCCTTTCATCCTCATATTACGGTTGCCTTTCGCGACTTAAAAAAATCAATGTTTACGCAGGCATGGGAAGAGTTTAAGGGCAAGAAATTTGATGGAGAATTCCTGGCCGATCGCATCACGTTGCTGAAACATGTTGAACGAAAGTGGGTGGCCGAGAAAGAATTTAGGCTCGTTAATCAGGCAGCAATAAAACCTTAAGGCAATTATCTCTTTTATTGGCGAACATATCATAGCCCTCAACACCTTCCGAAAGTTTCAGCGCGTGAGAAAAGACCGAGGTAAGATCGTATTGCTGACGTTGAACCAGCGGAACAAGTTTTTCCATCATCGCACGCGCCGGGCAACGGCCTATTTTGTAGGTAAGATTCTTATTATAAGCCTCCGTCGGTGAAAAAGCCAGGTGTTGGTCGGTGCAAACGCCGACGGAAGAAATAATTCCTCCGGGACGCACCAGATCCATGGCGAGCCGGACGGCGGCACGACTTCCCACAGCCTCCATGATCCCATCCGCACCACGGTCCTCTGTCGCATCGTGAATGATTTCCCTTGCGGAGGAAGTGCTTCCATCAATTGTCATTGCTCCAAATTTTGCCGCCATCGCCAGGCGAGCTGGAACGGAATCAATTGCGTAAATTTTTTCGGCACCGGATTCGCGCGCTCCGATGATCGTCATGAGTCCTACAGGTCCGCAACCAATTACTGCGTACACCCCTGTTGGTTTGATCTCCGCCTGCTGGGCACAGAAAAATCCAGTCGAAAGAATATCACCTAACAGCAGTCCTTCTTTCAACGAAATGCCTTCGGGAATTTTCATAAGGGTGCTGTCCGCCAGGGGCACGCGTACATATTCTGCCTGTCCACCATGGAGGCCGTTCCCATTTTCGACCCAGCCGTATAATTGATTATGAATGCAGCGACATGTCAGGCCGATGCGACAATAGTAGCATTGGCCGCAACTGGTTGTGAACGGACTCATCACCACGTCACCCTTTCGATGGATGCGAACGTCTTTTCCAATATCTACAACTTCGCCGGCAAACTCGTGACCCATGGCCGTGCCTGTATCAATTCCTTTTTCATTTTCATGATACACATGAAGATCAGAGCCGCAGATGGCGCAGGCTTTCACTTTTACAATTGCATCGGCAGGGAAAAGAATTTTCGGATCAGCAATTGATTCGTAGTGGATTTGATGTTTTCTGTGGAAGGTGAGGGCGTGCATGAATGGGTGCTGGGTCTTGGGTCCTTGGTTTTAGCTTGAGTACCCAACGCCTCTGAAGGCAGGTTACTTGATGGGCGTAATGTAAAACATCAAATGCAAAAACGCGGGTTTCATTTTCCTTTCGGACTTGCGGAGCGCTTTCGTTCGGGGAGGCCCGGGGCAAGGTGACTAAAGAGGTTATTCAATTCAAGGTCAACTCTCCCGACGATCATGGAAAAATCTTCTACCCGTTCAACGAAGTCGAGGCGATTAACATCAATGACCAGCAGTTTTCCCTGCTTATACTGCCCGATCCACGTTTCGTAATGTTCATTCAAGGTTCTTAGATACTCAAGTTTGATATTATATTCAAAATCACGGTTTCGCTTTTGAATCTGTTGGACCAGTTTAGGAATGTCA
>JANYKP010000263.1 GCA_025358195.1 Cyclobacteriaceae bacterium | reverse complement strand
GCAGATGTTTTGAATATATCTTTTTTTCGGTCTGTTATTTTTAGAAACCGTTGGTGAACAAACGTGCCGATGTCACCGGTCCTGAACCATCCATCTTCGGTGAAGGCTTCTTTTGTTAACGAGGGTTTTTTGAAATAGCCCTGCATTACATTGGGACCTTTTACCAGAATTTCGCCCTCTTGTTCTTCGTTTGGATCATCAATCCTGACATCAATGCCTGGAATAGTAAGACCAACGGTGCCATAGCGGTTTAATCCTGGTTCGAAACGGTTCATGGTAATGAGCGGTGCTGTTTCAGTCATCCCATATCCTTCCACCACCTGGATACCGGCGGCAGAAAAAAGTCGACCGATTTCCGGACGCAAGGAAGCTGCACCTACTACCATGTAATTGATTTTGCCCCCGAGCATGCTACGCCATTGACGTAATACCAAGAGGCGTGCGATGAACAATTTTGTTGAATATAAAGGCCGTAGTCTCCCGCTGTACTCATAGTTTTTACCTACGGCCATTGCCCATTTGATCAGATTCCTTTTAAGTAGGTTTTTATCCAACGACAGCGCTTGCATGAAATCATACATTTTTTCAAGCACACGCGGTACACACGTGCAGAATTCCGGCTGCACGGTTTTGAAATCATGTGTAAAACTTTCCTTGTCATGACTGAAATACAACGACACGCCAAACGCCATGTACGTGTAACAGGTGGCGCGTTCAAAAATATGACTGAATGGCAAAAAACTTATTACCCGTTGTCCAGGCTCCAGGGGTATCAGTGACAGGATAGCTTTGATGTTATGTACTACATTTCGATGGGTGAGGACTACTCCCTTGGGTGTGCCTGAACTTCCGGAGGTATACAGGATGGTGAGAATATCGTCTTCTGTTATATCTTTTTTTATTTTGTTCAAGGCATCCAATTCTTCGGGTAAGGACTTTGTTAACTGTGTTGGTTGAAAGTATCCTTCCTTGTCAGGCTCCAGGTGGTGAATAAGTATATTCATCCTTCGGTCTTCGGTAAGCGAAATAAATTTATTGTACAGCCCCTCATCGGCAGTGATGCAGAGTTTTGCTTCGGTTTCAGTAAGGATGGCTTCGATTTCCTCGGGGCGGGCTGTTGGATGAACCGGCACCGTTATCAACCCCAGTTGTTGGCACGCGTAATCCAGTATCATCCATTCCGAACTGCCCATGATTGGCACGAGAATTATTTTTTCACCTTTTGTATAACCGTTGTTCATGAACCAGCAAGCGATTGCATCCACCCGATCCTGAATTTCTTGAATGGAGACGGGCTGCCATTTGTTGGAGGAGAACGCGTTCAGTGCCGCGGGATTTGGATATTTTTCTTTTTGGTATTGAAGGATATCAAAAATGCGGGAGAAGTCACTGAAAGGTCTTTTGATAATCTCCATCTCACGAGGTTATTTTGGTTTGAACAGAGGGTTTTACATAAAGGATATTATAAAGAATTTCAAAGAATTCGGGGAAATCAGGCAAGTTGTTGTGACGACCACCTTCTATCCCATGTAAAATTATTTTAGCGGGATAGAGGGATTTCAATTTTTTACTTTGGGAAAAAGAAATAAGCCGGTCTTTCGTACCGTGAATAATGTGAATAGGACACTCAAGGGCTTGTAAGTATTGATCCGTGCGAATGTCGTATCGAAGCAGCCAACGAAGAGGAATAAAGAACAGGTATTGATGGATGGTATAATAGAAGCTAAAGTAGGGAGAATCCAAAATCAACATTCCGGGTTTGTTCCAGGAAGCAATACGTGCGGCAATACCGCTTCCCCAGGAACGACCGTACAAAATGATCTTATTTTCCGGATACGATTGGCTCAGCCACTTATAAATAAATTGTGCATCGTTAAATACGCTTGTCTGGCTTCTCGTACCCCTGCTTTTGCCAAATCCCCGGTAATCCATCATGAAGAAATCGTAACCGTTGCCAACAAAATCCTTGGCAAACTTCCCCCACCCCTTGATGCTTTTCGAATTGCCCTTCAGATAATACACCACACCACGCGAATTCGGTACCTTGAAATAGATGGCGTTAATGCGTCCCCCATCTTCCATATTAAAATCGAGTTCCTCAAAGGGGAATGGATATTTATATTGAAAGGCGGTGGAGAGTGTTTCGGGTCTGAAGAACAACAAGTGTTGAAAAAAATAAAATCCCGTGCAGATGGCGATATAAACCCCAAGTAAGATGAGCGATATGGTAATCATCAGGCCCTTAATTTATCTAATATAAAATTGCCACGGCCTTAAGGCCGTGGC
>JANYKP010000384.1 GCA_025358195.1 Cyclobacteriaceae bacterium | reverse complement strand
TTCAGAAAAAATAAAAAGATTAATAACGATTTTTCCAAAATCACCATCAGCCTGGCTTCCCCGGAGTCAATCCTGGAAAGCTCGCATGGTGAAGTGACGCAACCTGAAACCATCAACTACCGGACGTATAAGCCGGAGATGGGTGGCTTGTTCTGCGAACGCATTTTCGGCCCTGTTAAAGACTGGGAATGTCATTGCGGAAAATACAAGCGTATCCGTTATAAGGGCATCATCTGCGACCGTTGCGGCGTAGAGGTGACTGAGAAAAAAGTACGGCGCGAACGCATGGGTCATATTGAATTGGTGACACCCGTTGCGCACATCTGGTATTTTCGTTCCTTGCCAAATAAGATTGGTTACCTCCTGGGCTTGCCTACAAAGAAGCTTGACCAGATCATTTATTATGAGCGGTATGCCGTGATCCAGCCGGGAATAAAAGAAGAAGATGGTATCAACCGTCTGGACTTCTTAACTGAAGAAGAATACCTCGATATCGTGGACAAGTTGCCACGCGAGAACCAGATGCTGGATGACAATGATCCTAAGAAATTCATTGCAAGAATGGGAGCCGACGCGCTGGAAATGTTATTAAGCCGCGTTAAACTGAATGAACTTTCCTACGAACTTCGTCACCAGGCGGCGACGGATACATCCCAACAGCGGAAAGCGGAAGCACTCAAGAGACTGAAAGTTGTCGAGGCGTTCCGTGATGCCAACACACGTGTAGAGAACAAACCACAGTGGATGATTATAAAGATGGTGCCGGTGATTCCTCCGGAACTCCGTCCGCTTGTGCCCTTGGATGGTGGCCGCTTTGCCACCTCTGATTTGAATGATCTTTACAGACGTGTTATTATCCGTAATAATCGTCTGAAGAGATTGATTGACATTAAGGCTCCGGAAGTAATTCTCCGCAATGAGAAGCGCATGCTCCAGGAAGCTGTTGATTCTCTGTTTGACAACTCAAGAAAAGTAAACGCTGTTCGTTCAGAAGGAAACCGTGCTTTGAAATCCCTCAGCGATATGCTGAAAGGAAAGCAAGGACGCTTCCGTCAGAATTTATTGGGAAAACGAGTTGACTATTCAGGTCGTTCGGTGATTGTCGTTGGACCGGAATTAAAACTTCATGAGTGTGGGCTTCCAAAAGACATGGCGGCAGAATTGTTCAAGCCGTTTATTATCCGAAAGCTGATTGAACGAGGTATCGTAAAGACCGTGAAGTCAGCGAAGAAAATCGTTGACAGAAAAGATCCTGTGGTATGGGATATTTTGGAGAATGTGTTGAAAGGACATCCAGTATTATTAAATCGCGCTCCAACACTTCACCGCCTTGGTATTCAGGCTTTTCAGCCGAAACTGATTGAGGGAAAGGCAATCCAATTGCACCCACTCGTTTGTACAGCATTTAATGCGGACTTTGACGGTGATCAGATGGCCGTTCACGTGCCGCTTGGCCAGGAAGCCATTGTAGAAGCATCCATCCTGATGCTGTCGTCACATAACATCCTTAACCCATCAAACGGAGCGCCGATCACTGTACCTTCTCAAGACATGGTACTGGGGCTTTACTATTTGACAAAGGGAAGAAAAGTAGAAAAAGGCGAAGGCAAAACATACTTTGGCCCTGAGGAAGTAATTATCGCCTATAATGAGGGTAAACTTTCAAAGCATGCGATCATAAAAGTACGCGTCAAAGTAAAAGATAAAAAGACGGGCGTGATCGCAACCAAAACACTGGAAACAGTAACAGGCCGTGTCATATTCAACCAGGTCGTGCCGGAGGAAGTGGGCTTCGTAGATGAACTGCTGACAAAGAAAAAGTTACAAACCATTATTGCCGATGTATACAAAGGAGCTGGTTTGGCAAAAGCAGCAAAGTTCCTGGACGACATCAAAGATCTGGGCTTTCAAATGGCGTACCGTGGCGGCTTATCCATCGGTTTGAACGATGTGAAAGTCCCTGCTGAAAAGGAAAAATTGGTAGCCACTGCTCAACAGGAAGTTGATAGCGTGTGGAACAACTACATGATGGGTCTTATCACGGATAACGAGCGTTATAACCAGGTGATTGATATCTGGACCAGAACGAATACGCTCCTTACCAACACGCTGATGAAGCAGTTGGAGGAAGATCAGGGTGGATTCAATTCGATCTACATGATGATGCACTCCGGCGCCCGCGGTTCGAGAGAACAGATCCGTCAGTTGGGTGGTATGCGCGGACTGATGGCTAAACCTCAGAAAAACCTGGCCGGATCGGTTGGTTCAATCATTGAGAATCCCATCCTCTCTAATTTCAAGGAAGGATTGGATGTGTTGGAGTACTTTATCTCTACACACGGTGCGCGGAAAGGTTTGGCAGATACGGCATTGAAAACAGCCGATGCGGGATACCTGACACGCCGTTTGGTGGATGTTGCCCAAGATTTGGTGATCACGGAAGAGGATTGCGGAACGCTTCGCGGATTGAAAGTGATGGCCCTCAAAGATAACGAGGATATTGTTGAACCGTTGTCCGAGCGTATTGTAGGCCGGGTATCCGTGCACGATGTATACGATCCGATCTCGGATGAATTGATCTGCGCAGCGAGCGGCGAAATCACCGATGAGATTGCCAAGCGCATTGATGAGACGAGTATTGAAGAAGTGGAGATCCGCTCCATCCTTACCTGCGAATCTCGCGTGGGAGGATGTACGAAATGTTACGGACGCAACCTGGCTACGGGAAGAATGGTGCAGGCGGGTGAAGCCGTGGGTGTTATCGCGGCGCAATCAATTGGCGAGCCCGGAACACAGCTTACACTCCGTACATTCCACGTGGGTGGCGCGGCTTCCAACATCGCCACAGAAGCGAGCATCAAAGCCAAGTTCACGGGTGTCGTCGAGTTTGAAGGCGTCCGAACTATCGATACAAACGATAAGGATGGTAATAAAGCAAAAGTTGTAATGGGCCGGACCGGTGAACTCCGGATTGTTGAGAAAGAAAAGAGTCGTGTTCTGATCACGAACAACGTTCCATATGGTGCGTTTCTGTTGGTGAAGGAAGGCCAGAAAGTTGAAAAGGGTGATGAATTGTGTAACTGGGATCCGTACAACGCTGTTATTCTTTCTGAGTTCGATGGCGAGATTGAGTATGAAGCCATCATTGAAGGCATCACATTTAAAGAGGAATCCGATGAGCAAACGGGTCACCGCGAAAAGGTGATCACGGAGACACGGGATAAAACAAAGAACCCTGCAATAATTGTCAAAGGAAAAACAGACACCAAAGGATATAACATTCCGGTAGGCGCCCACTTGGCGGTTGACGCAGGAGAGCAGATTAAGGCAGGCCAGGTACTGGTTAAAATTCCGCGCGCGGTTGGTAAATCACGGGATATCACCGGTGGTCTTCCACGTGTAACGGAATTATTTGAGGCCCGTAACCCGTCTAATCCAGCCGTTGTGAGTGAGATTGATGGGGTTGTAACCTATGGTGGTATCAAGCGTGGCAACCGGGAAATTTTCATTGAGTCGCGCGATGGTGTGCAGAAGCGTTACCTCGTGCCGCTTTCAAAACATATCCTTGTTCAGGACAATGACTTTGTGAAAGCAGGACAACCGCTTTCTGACGGTGCGATTACACCTTCCGATATTTTATCGATCAAAGGCCCAACGGCCGTTCAGGAATATCTGGTGAATGAGATTCAGGAAGTATATCGTTTGCAGGGTGTGAAGATTAACGACAAGCACATCGAGGCGATCGTTAGCCAGATGATGCAGAAAGTAGAAATCATCGACAGCGGTGATACCAGCTTCCTGCAAGGTGAATACGTGGACAAACTTGAGTTCCGTGAAATAAATGATCTGGTCCTCGACAAGAAGGTTGTCCTGGAGTCCGGGGATTCGCAGAAACTTAAGCCTGGACAAATTATATCGACACGCGAATTGCGCGATGAGAATTCATCCCTGAAGAGAAAAGACCAGAAAATTGCGGAAGTGCGTGATGCCATGCCGGCGGTTTCAAGACCTACCCTGCAAGGAATTACGCAAGCTTCCTTGAAGACAGAAAGCTGGCTCTCCGCAGCGTCTTTTCAGGAGACCACGAAGGTTCTAAGCGAGGCTGCCATCCGTGGCAAGGCTGATCATTTGGCTGGACTAAAAGAGAACGTGATCGTGGGTCACTTAATACCGGCCGGCACAGGTCAGCGTACGTTCAATGACTTGATCGTTGGCTCCGAAGAGGAGTACGAAAAGATTATGGAATCAACTTCCACCCCGGCACCCGTTCGGAAAGAGCGCGAGCAGTTGGCATAATTAGGATGTTCAAAGTTCAAGGTTCAAAGTTGCTTAGTTGAACCTTGAACCTTGAACCCTTGAACCTTGAACCCTGATGTATGGCAGAAGAGAAAAACCAACCTCCGCAAAACCAGATCAATATTGAATTGAGCGAAGAGATTGCGGAAGGGGTATATTCCAACCTGGCCATGATCGCCCATTCCAACAGCGAATTTGTCATTGATTTCATCCGCCTGATGCCTGGCGTACCAAAAGCAAAAGTCAAGGCGCGTATTGTGATTACTCCGGAGCATGCCAAGCGCCTGCTGGCTGCCTTGAAAGACAACATCGAGAAATACGAAGCTTCCTTTGGCCCAATCAAGCGAACAGACGAACTGCCAAAATTTCCTATGAATTTTGGCGGAACGATGGGAGAGGCCTGAGGTGAAATAGGCTGATTCTCAATCAAATAGCACTCAAAATTCTTTAAACTCAAGGTTTTGTATCCTATTTTCTTTTAAATACCTTTGCAGTCCTAATTTTTAAGCCGTTCAAAAGAGACAAATAAATGCCTACCATCCAGCAACTAGTACGGAAAGGACGTAAGAAATTGACGTTTAAGTCAAAGTCACCCGCCCTCGACTCCTGCCCGCAACGCAGGGGCGTGTGCACCCGTGTTTACACAACAACGCCAAAGAAACCTAACTCGGCTCTTCGCAAAGTAGCACGTGTGCGTCTTACCAACGGGAAAGAGGTGAATGCTTACATTCCTGGAGAAGGTCACAACCTCCAGGAACACTCCATTGTGCTCATTCGTGGTGGTCGTGTGAAAGATCTTCCCGGTGTACGTTATCATATAATCCGTGGCGCCCTTGATACAGCGGGCGTAACGGGCAGACAACAAAGTCGTTCAAAGTATGGTGCGAAGAGGCCGAAAGCTGGTGCAGCCGCGAAAGGAGCCCCCGCAACAAAAGGAGCCCCGGCAGCGAAAGGCGCTCCAGCAAAAAAATAATCTGAATCATGAGAAAATCAAAACCTAAAAAGAGATACCTCCTTCCTGACCCGAAG
>JANYKP010000204.1 GCA_025358195.1 Cyclobacteriaceae bacterium | reverse complement strand
AGCTTTCAGATCACCCACTTGTGAAACGAATGCGAAGATCTGCACACCGTACTCATCCAGCAATAATTTTGCGACGGCACCTGCCGCAACGCGTGCAGCTGTTTCGCGTGCCGAACTTCTTCCTCCACCACGATAGTCACGTATACCATATTTTTCTTGATAGGTGAAATCAGCATGTGAGGGGCGAAAGGTATTTTCAAGATGACTATAGTCTTTACTTCTCTGGTCCTGATTTTCTATGACAAGAGCAATGGGCGCACCGGTCGATTTGCCATCAAATACGCCCGAAAGAATTTTGAACACGTCATCTTCTTTTCGCTGTGTGGTAATCTTCGATTGCCCGGGTCTCCTGCGGTTAAGTTCAGACTGAATAAACGCTTCATCAATGTCCAAACCGGCCGGGCAGCCATCAATGACCACGCCGATCGCCGGTCCGTGCGATTCACCAAAAGTGCTGATCCTGAATAATCTTCCGTACGAATTACCCATAGTTCTTGTGTATCCGGTTCAAAGTTATTATTAACCACGAACTTTAAGTCTTGAACTTTGAACTAAAAACCAAATACGAAGAAGCTCCTAACACCAGAAGGATAAGCAGGTTCATTGTGATTTTAATCCAACTTGCGTTCGAAGCAGACCGCAATGTGTTAGGGGCTGCGTCGATCCGGTCATAAAATGATCCGAGGTCGGTGCTTTGAATGGCCTGGTTGCGTTGGCTTTCTCCCTCCACTTTCAGTACAAGCTGAGACCGTAAGGTATCATACTTCTTTTTGGCGGGATTGAAGAATACCCAGTGAAAATAGTGTTTCAAGGGAAACTGACCCGGCTCCTTTGGTACAAGAAAATACCGAAATGATTTTGTGCCGGACACCCGTCCGTTTTCACGTGTAATATTCTGATGAACATTAGGTTCGTAAAAGTCAAAGTTGTTGTCTTTCGAAATAATGGGCCGCTCAATAGAGGATATATTCCCTTCACCGTACACGTTGAATTCGTACCCTACACTTTGCCCCGTTTTCAGAGTAGTCGTCGTTATCTTTTCATCCAATTGGTAATTGCCCACAGCCACCGAACTTTGCAAGAGATGGGGAGGCAATTGCCTGACACGAACGACCTTTACTTTTGAGTTAAAGGTCTTAAAATCTTCCTTTCGGTTTTGTCCGAAGAACGATGGATTCTTCGCGACTTTAAATTTTATCATTTGCAAACCCACACTGGGGAACGTAATCGGCTCTGTATTGAGTGGATAAAAAGCTGCCTGGTAAATTTTATATTGTGTGTACCCCTTTCCGTTGATGGTAATTGGTACGCCTTCGATGTTTTCGATGTTAAAGTTTTCTTCCCAACAATTGGTGGGCTTTAGCTTTTTCAGGATTTCTGAAAGCTGCCGGCCCAACTCAAAAAACTGCATGGGCGCCCGATTATTGTCTGCCACCAGGAAGGATAACGTTGCGGTAAGACCTTCGCCAACATATACTTCATCCTTGCTGGTAGAGAGCGTCAGCAAGGCCTCCTCTTTTACATCCACAAATTCGGTTTCATCTTTTCCAAAGAAATCACTGAACGGGTCCCTGCTAAAGGGATCCCGGGCCTGCGTTTGAACAGGTGGGCCAACTTTTATTTTCTTTCCTGGAGAATTGACAAGCTGGTCATTGATTTTCATTGAAAAGGCAGGTAGGGTGAAAGTGCCCTGACGGACCGGGATGTAGGTTTGAATGACCGATTGAGATGAGCTGACCTGACCGTTGACAATGCTTGTTTGCGATTGGGTGCTGGTACCACGCTTGCGCAGTCCATCGATTTCTGGGAAGTTGCTATGGGTTTTAAGCTGGTCGTTCGTGATGTGCAGGGATATGGTCCACACTTGATTTTCTCCTATTTCGTCAGGCCCAAGCTGAAGTTGGATATTTTGAGCCTGAGTCAGGGAACTTATCCACAAAAACGAAAAGAAAAAGACTGATTTTTTAACGAATTTCATATGCTCATAATTGATTTTTGGCGGTCATATGGAATTCGCCTGCTTAAATCTCCCTTAGATGACCGTAAATCTTGGCTCATTTCATCCTTGCAAAAGGTTGCGCAATCAATTGCGGAGACAAATTTAATTTTTCTTTTAACTCATGGACTGAATTACTACTTTCAACGTTACAAATCGCGTACCCGGTTACGCCGGCGTGCCTTAATTATTGAATATGCTTAACTATGTCAAAACCGTACTCACCCGCGTGAGTTTTGACGCGCGACTCTTTGAGAAGGAGTTGCGAAAAGCGATCAAAATATTGATTGCGGAAGAAGTGCAAGAACTCAGAAATTGGTGTTATGCCAATTTTGGGGACCACCAGGCGATTTTAAATCGCTGTTTTGTTGCAGCCTGAATAATATTTAAAACGTAAAATCCAATTTGAAGCCCCGACAAGGGCTTTTTTTTGGGATGGCCATTCATTCCGTCGCTGATAATTCTTTGGATGCCGTGATCCAATTATGACAAGAGTGGGTCCGTGACAAAAGAAATATTCCGCTTCAAACCACTGAATTTGGAACGCTTTAAGGCAGAATTCTTAAACACACGATCGAAGACCTCTTCAGTAATTTCTTTCCAATCAGCAGTCGTCATTTTGTCGATGTCCTGGTGAGGCTGAAACCGTGGTTCTGAATGTGGCTTTGAGAAGCGGTTCCAGGGACATACATCCTGACAGATATCGCAGCCGAAGATCCAGTTTTCGAATTTACCTTTTACCGCAGCGGGGATTTCTTCTTTCAATTCAATCGTGAAATAGGAAATACATTTGCTCCCATCCACTACATATGGTTCGGAAATCGCATCGGTGGGACAGGCGTCCATGCAAGCAGTACAATCGCCACAAAAATCTTTGATCGGGCCATCGGGCTCAAGCTCCAAATCCAGGATGAGTTCAGCAAGGAAAAAGAAACTTCCGATTGACCGGTTAAGTAGCAACGAATTTTTTCCGATCCAGCCTACACCGCTCTTAGCTGCCCATGGGCGCTCCAAGACGGGGGCCGAGTCAACAAAAGCGCGGCCATTGATGTCACCCAGGGATTCGCGAAGCCGATCCAGAAAGACTTTCAGGATATCCTTAACAACAACATGGTAATCCTCGCCATAAGCGTACTTGGCAATCTTAAGTTTGTCATCTCCCGCACCCAAATTTTTTTTAGGATAATAATTGTACACCAGGCTAATCACCGATTGAGCGTTGGGTACCAGGAGTCGGGGATCCAGTCGTTTGTCAAAATAATTTTCCAGGTACGACATCTTTCCCTGGTATCCACGCGTTAACCAAGCTTCGAGCCGCGGAGCCTCCTCTTCTAAAAATTCCGCTTTGGAAATACCGCAGAAACTGAAGCCCAATTCATGGGCAAGGGACTTAATGAAGTGGGTGTTATGAATTATTGAATCCTGCATTCACTTTTTTCATTAAACACCCACCTCATTCAATCAAATA
>JANYKP010000376.1 GCA_025358195.1 Cyclobacteriaceae bacterium | reverse complement strand
TGCAATTTGTCCAGAAGCTGGTGCGCCTTCACCTTCGCCCAATTGTGCTAGCTTATGACGTGACTGACTCCGCTGTCAGACGGTTGCTTTTTGAAGCGGGAGATGATACGGACGCACTGATGAAACTTTGCCGGGCCGACATTACCTCAAAAAATTCTGAAAAGGTCAAAAAGTACCTCATGAACTTTGAACGGGTAGAACAGAAAATGGCCGAAGTGGAAAAAAAGGATCACGTTCGGAATTTTCAACCACCCATCACCGGTGACGAAATCATTCGTATGCTTAACTTGCCGCCTGGCCCGATAATTGGTGAGATCAAGGAACAGATTAAGGAAGCTATCCTCGAGGGAGAAATAAAAAATGATCGCGAAGAAGCCCTGACGTTACTGTATTCAATCGCACGAAAAAAAGGAATCCTTAAAACTGAATTTAACCCCTGACGAAAAAATGAAAAATGTAATTCTTGTATGCGTCTTTATTCTACTAGCTGTTTCTGCGACCCTTGGTCAAAAATCCAAAACAATCCCCAAGCAGACTAACCCTACCCAGCAGACCACACCAACAGAAGAAATAGAAACAAAAACAGACCCAAACTTTACTAATAATTTAAGAGAGCATTATGAAAAGAAGCGCGTCGTAGCAAGTCGCTGGAATGATTTCGACGTGGCGAAGGATGTATTGTATGACTTGATTATTGAGGATCCGGGAAATGATTCACTGATATTTCAATTGGCGTACCTATACTATGAAAACCAGAAATACCCATCCAGCATACTGGTCGGTCAGGACCTGTTGAAACGCAACCCAAAAAATATTCAGGTTCTTGAATTGGTTGGAATGAGTTTTGAAGGCCTCAGCATTTACGATCGTGCACTTCAGAATTATGAGAGTTTGTTTTTGTTAACAAACAACAACAGTACGCTTTATAAAATGGCCTTCATCCAGTATGAATTGAAGCGCTATCAGGAGTCGCTCACCAACATAGATATTTTGCTGTCCAAACCGGAGGCAGAAACCCTTAAGGTGGTATTCAACAGCACCGAAAACAAGCAAAAGGAGTACACTGCGAAAGTAGCATTACTCAATCTGAAGGGTATGGTTTACAAAGACCAGGGCGATAAAATAAACGCGAAAAAGTACTTTGAGGAGTCATTGAAACTAGCTCCGGATTTCCAGTTTGCCAAACAGAATTTAGACGGATTGAAGTGATGCAACCTTTGCTTGTGGGAGTGGTCTTTGACAATTGAGACTATGAGCTTGGAGGCTGCGACCGTGCAAATTCATGCGGAAATCATTGAACGCTGCCGCAGGGGTGATCGTGATGCCCACTATCAGTTGTACAAGCTCTACTCACGAAGTATGTACAACATTGGTTACAGAATCGTAAATGATAAGGATGAAGCAGAGGATGTGCTCCAGGAAGCTTTTATAAGCGCATTTCGCAGTCTGGACCATTATCGCGGAGATGCCACGTTTGGCTCCTGGCTGAAACGGATTGTCGTAAATAAAGCCATCAACGTTCTGAAAAACAGAAGGATGGAACGCCTTCCAGACGATGAGAAGTTTGATATCCGGGAAGAAGTTTGGGAAGAAGAAGAATTTCAGTTTTCTGTGGAACAAGTCAAAAAAGCTATGGAAATGCTGCCAGATGGGTATCGTTCAGTCTTGTCATTGTATTTGCTGGAAGGATATGATCATGGTGAAATTGCCGAAATACTCGGTATTTCAGAATCGACTTCAAAGTCGCAATTTAACCGTTCAAAAAAGAAGCTCCGGGAGATCCTGGAAGGAGGGAAGCGATGAAAAAATATACATTTGAAAAATTTGTTTTGGAACATCGTGATGAGTTCGATGACAAGTCACCCGCTGAAAAAATCTGGAGAGGAATTTCTGCTTCGCTTTTTGGGTCGAAACGTTATTCGCCCTGGAACTCGGTCTCCCTTTGGCGTGCAGCCGCAGTTATATTAATGGGAACTTCTGTTTACTTATTTTTCAACAAGCAACTGCCTCACAAGGAAATCAATCCACAGGCAAATCAACAGGACTTCAAAGACATTGAATCCTTTTATACGGCACAGATTTCTGAAAAAGCGGCATTGATTTCGAATGAAGGGCTTTTTGCGGACGATTCATTTACACAGGACATTCAGAAACTCGAGGCAATGTACGCGGTGATTTCAGAAGAGATGAAAAAACACCCGTCTGAAAAAGTGAAAGACGCCCTGGTGCTTAATATGCTTGTGCGAATAGATTTGCTCAATCAGCAAATACAGAAACTCGAGGAATCAAAAGAAAAGAAAGAACCCGCAACCTCTATTTAGAGCGCGTTAGAAATCTTCCTCACTCTTCAATTCGATAAGTTCTTTATTTGAATCAAGGATTTTCCCGTCTTCACATTTCAGTACACGATTCGGGAATTTTTTGATCAATCCATAGCTGTGTGTAGCCATTAGTACAGCCGTTCCGCTGCGATTGATCTGTTGAAAAACTTTGAGGATACCATGCGACACTTCAGGATCCAAATTGCCGGTTGGCTCATCGGCTATTAGCAAGACAGGCTCATTAATCAATGCGCGGGCGATCACTACACGCTGTTGCTCACCGCCCGAAAGTTGGTGAGGCATTTTTTTT
>JANYKP010000153.1 GCA_025358195.1 Cyclobacteriaceae bacterium | reverse complement strand
TTGACGAACAAGATCATGTAAACAATGTGGTCTACCTCCGCTGGATTCAAGAAGTCGCATATGCTCATTGGAATAGCCTTGGATCCGAAGTGTTGAAAAGCAAATACAAATGGGTCGTGCTCAGGCATGAAATCGACTACCATGCTCCGGCATTTTTCGGAGACAAAATTGTAGCCAGTACCTGGATAGACGTACCGGAAGGCCCGCGCCAGAAACGTTATGTTTCCATTCAGCGAAGCGGCGATCTCAAAGCCCTCGCATCCGCAAGTACATCCTGGTGCCTGCTAGATTCAAAGTCAGGAAGACCACAGCGCGTTTCTCAGGAAATTACCTCTGTATTCGGACTAAAAAACTGAGCGAAGGCCATTGTTGATCAGCCTGCGATACCTTCTGGTATCCGTCAGATAGAAAAACAAAAAGCAGATCGCCAATTGAAAAATTAAAGCAACTACGATAGCAAAAAGTAAAAGCATGGTACTAATCGTTTATTGTTGAGTACGAAAGTATTACTAAATTCATATATATCCTAATTATCAGCATGTTATATACCTATTACTAAAGTAAATTATTGATAATGAATATAGTAGAGGAGGTGCTTCGGGAGCATTCCAAGGCTATGTGCGATCGGGTGGTGAGCTATGTAGGCCGCAACCCAAAGCGCTTTGAGCAGCTGGTTGCGGTATTCCTTAAAGGCCCTTACAGAGTTACCCAGCGGGCCGGGTGGCCTCTAAGTTATTGCGTGGAGCATAACCCGGACCTGATCAGCCCTCACCTAAAAAAGATTATCAAAAACCTCGAGACACCCGGACTTCATGATTCTGTAAAACGTAATACAGTGAGGTTGTTACAGTTCATCGATATACCCAAGTCGCTGCAAGGAGCAGTTGCCTCTGCATGCTTCGATTTTCTTGCCAACCCGAAAGAACCGGTTGCAGTCCGGGTATTCTCGATGTCAGTACTTGCTAACATCACCCGGAAACAACCCGCGCTTAGAAATGAATTGAGAATCATTATCGAAGACCAACTACCCTACGCCACGGCGGGTTTTATGAGCAGGGCTCGGGTGGTTTTGAAGGAACTAAAGAAATTGCCACGGGTTTAAACCGTGGCAATTTTGTGATGATGTTAAAGGGCTTTAGCCCCTATCAAGATTTAGGTTGTTTGAGTAATGAACGAAGTAGTAAGTTTGCCGCTCGTTCGCTTTCATGACTAGTACTACAGAAGAACACATCTGCAAAAATTGTGGCAACCAGTTCATTGGTTTGTATTGCAATCTATGCGGTGAGAAAGTCCTCGGAAAGGAAGATCGATCCTTTCGAATGTTTCTTAATAACATTTTCCTTGCCCTCACCCTTGCCGACAGCCGATTTTTAAAGGGGCTGTGGCTAATGGTTTCAAAGCCAGGATTCCTCTCCCGCGAATTCGCAGAAGGGCGGAAAGTAAAGTACATCCGACCCCTCTCGGTATTTTTCCTGCTGAACCTCCTCTATTTTCTGTTTCCCGTTATTCAGTTATTCAATGCTTCATTAAGGACACAGATCAACTCCTTCCATGGTAAACTTGCAGTACAGACGGTAGCTAACAGGATGACGCAGCTTGGGTTTCACGATGTGAATTCATTTGCTATCCTCTACGACCAGAAGACGGCCGGTTTAGCAAAGATGCTTGTAATCTTGTTTGTCGTAGTCGCTTCCCTTCCTCTCAACGTGATTTATCGCTCAAGGAATCGCTACTTCACCGATCATGTAGGGCTATCCATTGAACTGGTCTGCTTCAATCTGTTGATCAATGCCTTGCTCCTGACGTTGTTTATCAATTTACTCGGCCTAGGCGAACACCTCGACGAATTTGTAATGACGGCAATCTTTATATCAACGAATCTTTATTTTCTCATTCACTCAGGACGAATCTTTTATGAAGAGAAGGGAGTACGGCTCATCCTAAAGTCAATGTTGATGATCGTTGTGCTCAAAATATCACTGGAAATATACCGGGCAATCCTGTTTTATGTAACGATTGGGGTGATGTGAGGCTGGGTGGGTGTTGGGTGTTAGGTCTTGGCTATTAGCTGTTGGCGTGTGCTCGTTCAGAGCATGATATCCTTTTACCTTACCGCCCTCAAAAGGCTATCAATTAATTCATCGACCTGGCTTAGATCATCTTGAGAGGAAAGGCGCTTATAGGATATTAACGATTGAACCGCCTCTTCAATTTCCCGGTTCATGGCCAGTGTGAGGCCCAGGTTAAAGTAGCTGTTCGGGAACTCCGGTTCAATGCTGATCGAAATCTGATAATGCACTTTCGCCAAGGGCAGATTACCAAGTTCCGCGTAGAGGTTGGCAAGGTTATAATGCGATTCAAAATGACGTGGATCCTCTTTCAGGCTAAGGGTAAAGCAATCAATGGCCTTACCATAATTGCGGCCTCGCGACTCGATAATTCCCAGGTTGCAGAAGG
>JANYKP010000151.1 GCA_025358195.1 Cyclobacteriaceae bacterium | reverse complement strand
GTATTGAAGTACACTACCGTTAATGGTGTGAATGGATTCTGACCCGATTGCACATTCGCAAACTACGTGACCAAGCGTGTTATGGAAAATACGATTAACGTGAACATTATTGACCGGAAAGGAAAGTCTCATTTACTGGAAGCGCCGACCGACATGAATCTCAATATTATGGAGATTTGCAAGGCGTACGATTTACCGGTTGAAGGCACCTGTGGAGGCATGGCCTTGTGCGCATCGTGTCAATGCTATCTGGAGTCGGACACAAAGCTGCCGGAACAGGGAGATTCAGAACTGGCGATGTTAGCAGAAGCGTTTCACGTAAAGGACAACAGTCGGCTCGGTTGTCAAATCAGGATCACAGAAGACATCGACGGGATCGTGTTACGACTAGCTCCGAAGTAGTGAGTTTGACGCTGGCAATGTGAAATAGAACGTGGTTCCCTTGTCCATTTCACTTTCCACCCAGATCCGGCCACCATTTTTCTCAACAAACTCTTTGCAGAGGATCAGTCCTAACCCCGTACCCTTTTCGTTGGCGGTTCCACGTGTGCTATAGCCTGCCGTGTTCTCAAAGAGCATTTTCTTTATTTCCGACTTGATGCCAATGCCATTGTCGGAGACTGACACGATGATTTCAGTGCCTTTCTCAACAGCGCTTATCCAGATCCGGCCGCCATTTTCTGTGAATTTGATGGCGTTCAGGATAAGGTTCCGAAGGACGAGGTTGATGATGTTGGGATCAGCATACGCGGTTATATTTTTATCCACCAGGTTTTCCATTTTAATATTTTTCGGATAGAGATTACCAAGTGCCGAAAAACTTTCTTCGACCTTCGCATGAACCAATACTTTTTCCGACTGGATAGTGAGTTTGTCCATCTGCAGCAAGGTCCAATTTAATAGATTGTTAATAAGCGTTCGCGTGTGATTGAATTGTGTTTTCAAACTTTTTGAGAGTTCGGCGAACTCATCCTGAGAAATATGCTTTTGTTCCAGCAGCTCTAAAGTACCAGCAAGGGCATTCATCGGGGAACGCAGATCATGTGAAATGATTGAAAAGAATTTGTCTTTCACTTGGTTGAGTTGTTCCAGCTCACCGCTTCGTTTTTTGATTTCCTCCTGGTGTTCCAGCAATAGCCTATTAATTCGTTTGCGCCTTCGGCCACTTCGGTAAACAGTGAATAAAAGTATGACTGTCAGCGCCACAACAATTACCAGGATGTTAGAAATCAATTCCTGGCGTTTGATCTCGAAGTCTTGTCTCGTCCGGTCCCGACTCAGGGCGGCAATCTCCGTATCCTTATTTTCCGTTTCGAAGCTTATCTGGTATTGAAATAATTTTTCCATGGCAGCTTCGCTAAAAATAGTCTCACGGAGGGCGTCATGTTGTTTTAAGTAGAGCAGTGACTTTGCGAAATCCTTTTTAATTTCATAGAGCGATGCCAATTCCTTATAGCAGGATAGGGTAAGGTTGCGGGCATTTAATTCTTTGGAGGTCGCAAGACTTTTGGCGTAGAACTTCTCAGCCGCCTCAAAATTACCTGACCGAGACATCACCATGCCCTTGCCAAGGTCACATTCGGCCAATCCAAACCGGTTGTGAATATTTGTTTGTTGCACGATCACAGAGTCATAATACAATAACGACCGATTAAAATCTTTTTTGTCCCGGTAGAGGCTGGCAAGGTGAAATTGAGTAAGCGGAACCAGCAACCTTATTTTTAATCTGCGCGCCTCGCCCAATGCGGCGAGAAGATATTTTTCTGCCTGATAGAAATCCTTTTTCTTCTGAAACAATTCCCCCAATTCGTTGAAGGTGTATGCGGGCCCTTCGATGTCATGTATATCTGTGCTGATTTTTTCAGCGGCCTTGAGATGTCCATAAGCAATGTCGAACTGCCCAAGCTCAGTAAAAACTGTCCCGATATTGTGGAGGACAATGGCCATGATCAGAGAATCCTCATTGGTGGGTACCTTATTGTGATTTTTTATTATCCGAAAGCTTTGGGTCAAATAAAAATACCCATCGTCGTATTGCCCGAGATCGCGATAGTCGCCCCCTGCATCATTTAGAGCCCGCGACAACCGAACACTGTCTTTATTTTCAGAATACAGCCTGACACATTCGAGATCATACTTTAATGCTTCTGAATAATCACCCTCCATGGTTTCCAAAAAAGCCAGCCGGAAAAACAATGTTCCTTTTGCCCAGTCTGTATTTATTTTGTTGGCTACATCCTTAGCCTCGTACGCATACAAGCGAGCCTTTGCATAATCGAAGAATTCTGATTCTTTGGAGAGCTTTAAAAGAATAAGAAACCGGAGAGAATCGTTATTTTCGGTTGCGAGCTGGTTTTCCAGGCTATCCAGGTTACGCTGGGCGAACAAGAGTGGCCCCGCGAATAAGAGAAAGCCAATAAAAATCCTTGTTTTAAGCATTTTCATTAATCACAAATCACAAATTCCGGTTGGAATGTACGTAAAGATTGATGTCTAACTCAAAAGCCATAAAAAGCTTGTTTGTATGATCTTTCCTGATAGAATCAACCCTCAAGATGCCACTGTCGTTTTGATGAGGGTAATCTTACAAAGATGACCGAATAATCCTTATTAAAATCTTTAAAATAACTCAAAATCCTACATAGATAAGTGATTATCAATTCCACAAAGGGTGTTTTTCCAGATGAACGGCTTCATGGAAGAATAATTTGGTGGAGGCTTCGAAAGAATCGGTAAAGTCAGACACCAGAAAATGATCCGTTCCTCGCCCCTGATCATTGAGAAGACCTGCATGCGACAGGTATTCATAAAGCGCCCTTGCTACCACGTCTGAGGAGTCCAGCACGGCAATGGTGTCATGATAGAAGTCGCTGATTTCCTTCTTGATCAGCGGGTAGTGCGTGCAACCAAGAATAAGTGCCGAAATTTTTTCGAGTAATGGATCACGAAGGTATTCTTCGATGATATTGCGACTGATTTTGTTATTGAAAAACCCCTCTTCGATCATCGGTACCAATAGGGGTGCTGGTAGTGAGTGAAGGGTAATGTTTCTGTTTGATGCCTGGATTTTTTTTGCATAGATTCCCGATTGTACAGTTCGTTTTGTACCGATCAACCCGACCGAACAGTCATGGAAATTTTGTGACACCCATTCCACCATGGGGTCAATGACATTGATGACTTTCACCGCATGTTGCACATATTCTTTTAACAATTCATAAGCGGCCGAACTTGCGGAGTTGCAAGCAATCACAATCACTTTGCAATTCTTTTTTAACAAGACATCCGCAATTTTTATGGAGTATGCCTGGATAGCAGCTTCCGACTTATCCCCGTATGGCAGATGGGCTGTGTCACCGAAATAGATCAGGTTTTCAAAAGGCATCATTTGTTTAATGGCATGCGCAACGGTCAGCCCGCCGATACCGCTATCAAAAATACCTACCGGTTGTTCTTTCTTTATGTTGCTCATACCGCAAATTTGGGATTAGAAAACGAGAGTCTGTTACTAAAGTTGATTTTTGTATTATTGTGATAAATCCTAACCCGTAATTGTATGGCGTATAACCTGCTTCGCGGCAAACGCGGAATCATCTTTGGAGCCCTTGATGAAAACTCTATTGCCTGGAAAACAGCCCTGAAAGTAAAAGAGGAGGGGGGTCAATTTACACTCACCAACGCGCCCATCGCCATGCGCATGGGCAAGATAAAAGACCTGGCCGCACAATGCAATGCCGAGATCATTCCCGCCGACGCAACCCTTGAGCAAGACTTAACGACCCTCTTTAGCAAGTCTATGGAAGTGCTAGGTGGAAAACTGGATTTTGTACTCCACTCCATTGGCATGAGCCCTAATGTGCGCAAAGACAAGTCATACGGGGATATAAATTATGATTGGTTTTTGAAGACACTGGATATATCCGGCGTTTCCTTTCATAAAGTATTGCAGACGGCCGAGAAGGCCGATGCCATGAATGAATGGGGTTCTATCCTCGCCCTTACGTACATAGCAGGACAACGCACCTTCCCCGATTATTCAGACATGGCTCAGGCGAAAGCCGTGCTGGAGTCC
>JANYKP010000135.1 GCA_025358195.1 Cyclobacteriaceae bacterium | reverse complement strand
TGCCATAGGTATCCTTCAGGAATTCTTCCATCTCCGGCAAGTCGTAGCGGATGGCTTCGCGTCCGTGCTTCCGAGCAATGAAGTTGGGTATATACTCCATCGGACCGGGCCGGTAAAGCGCGTTCATCGCGATAAGGTCTTCAAACTTGTCTGGCTTGAGTGCTCTCAGGTAGTTGAGCATCCCCTCACTTTCAAACTGGAATGTTCCGGCTGTCTCTCCGCGTTGGTAGAGCTGGTACGTTTTGATATCCGTCAACTCTAATTTTTCAAGATCGATATCGATGTTTTTCCGCTTTTTGATATTTTTCAGCGCGGTCTTGATGATGGTGAGCGTCGTCAATCCCAAAAAGTCCATTTTCAACATCCCGGCATTCTCCACCACACTGTTGTCGAATTGTGTGACGAGCATGGTGGAATCTTTGGCCGTGGAAACCGGGATGAGCTTGGTCATGTCATCCGGCGTGATGATCACACCGCAGGCATGTGTGCCGGTGTTGCGCAAGGATCCTTCAATGATAATCGCTTGTCGTAATACATCGGCGCGTTTATCTTTTCCTTTCCGGATATCTTCCAGTTCGCGGACTTCCTCAAAGGCTTTTGCGAGCGTTGTCCCGGGTCGTTCTGGGACGAGCTTGGCGAGGTTATTCGCGTCCGCCAGCGGGAGTTCCATCACGCGCGCTGCATCACGGATGGAGGACTTGGCAGCCATGGTACCATAGGTGATGATCTGTGCCACCTGGTTGTGACCGTACTTTTCAATCACATAATTCAATACTTTGTCCCTTCCTTCATCATCAAAGTCAATATCGATATCGGGCAGTGATACACGATCGGGATTAAGGAACCGTTCAAACAGCAAGTCGTAAGCAATGGGATCGACATTCGTGATTCCAGTACAGTACGCTACGACTGAACCTGCAGCCGAACCCCGGCCTGGGCCAACCGATACACCCATCTCCCGCGCCTTCGAAGTAAAGTCCTGGACGATGAGAAAATAACCGGGATAGCCCGTCTTCCGGATGGTGTCCAATTCAAATTCAATTCGCTCTTTTATTTCAGGAGTTAATTTTGGGTATCTTCTTTTTGAACCTTCATAGGTGAGGTGACGCAAATAATCATCCTCGGTGGCAAAATCCTTTGGGATAACAAACTTAGGAAGTGCCACCTTGCGTTCCAGCTTATAGCGCTCAACCTTGCTCATGATCTCACTGATCGTGTCGATGGCTTCCGGAAGATCGCGGAAAAGATTTTTCATCTCTTCCTGTGACTTGAAATAAAATTCATTGTTGGGCAACCCGTACCGTTTGCCGCGGCCTTCACCAATTGGCGTAGATTGGAATTCGCCCTCTTTGATGCACAATAAGACATCGTGCGCATTCGCCTCTTCTTTTTCAAGGTAAAAGACTTCATTAGCGGCAAAATATTTTACGTTATATTTTTCACAGAAGCGAAGCAGGGTTTGGTTTACGTGATCTTCCTCGGGTATGCCGTGACGATTTAGTTCAACATAAAAATCTTCGCCAAATGTTTTGTGCCACCATTTAAAAGCTTCTTCGGCCTGTCGTTCCCCCACGTGAAGGATCAAGTGTGGAACTTCACTGGTAAGACTGCCGGTCGTTGCTATCAATCCTGTTTTATACTGCTCCACCAAAGCCTTGTCAATGCGCGGATGAATTCCGTAAAGTCCTTCAATGAATCCTAATGAACTAAGCTTGGCCAGGTTTTGATACGCCGCTTCATTTTTGGCAATGAGCACCTGGCTGTATCGTTTATCAGGATTGTCTTTGGTGAATTTTGTCTTCTTTCGTTCATCCGCCAGGTACAACTCACAGCCGACAATGGGTTTGATGTCATGCTTAAGCGCTTCACTCACAAACTTGAACGCTCCGAACAGGTTGCCAAGATCTGTAATCGCAATCGCAGACATATTTTGCTCTTTCGCTTTAGCAATAATGTCGTGCACATTGGCAGTGGCCTGAAGAACCGAATATTGTGAATGCAGGTGTAGATGGCAAAATGGTTTTTCCGTGACGTTGGCACCCGTGCTTTCGGAGGAATAGTTTGATTTTTTCTTCCGTTCCCGTTTGCTGTCATTGCCGGCTTCAAGGTTGGGTTCTTCGTATTCAATCTCGTCGGGTGGCGTGGAGTCAAAGGGTTGGACCACATTTGCCTGAATCAATCCAAAAAAAGAACGGGCTGTGGCCGCCACATCATAGGAGGCATCGTGAGCATCGCCAAAGCCTTTTCCGAAAAGTTTTTCGTGAAGTTCGTTCAGGCGTGGCATTTTCATTCTTCCACCAGGGCCACCTGAAAGTTGACAGAATTCTATAGAGACAAGGCCGGTATCTATCTTTGCGGAAGATAAAAGTTTTTCCGTGGGAAGATTTTGACGGAGGAGCTCCGCTCCAAGGATGTTGATATCAAATTCAATGTTGTGTCCGACCAGAACGGATGCGGTGTCCAGGTCCTGTAGGAAAATAGGAAGCACCTCGTTGAACGGATGCCCCTCTTCCATCGCGCGTTTTGTGGAGATACCATGAATCTGCTCGGCTTTATACGGAATGTCGAAGCCTTCCGGCCTGATGATGTAGTTATGCTGAGAAAGCAGTCCACCCTTTCCGTCGTGAAGCTGCCAGGCGATCTGCACGACACGCGGCCAGTTGTCCAGGTCCGTAAGCGGCGCAGTTTTATTGTGCGGAACGCCGGTCGTTTCCGTATCGAAAATTAAATACATGAGAAGTTAAACGAGTAGTGGTTGACGAGTAAAAATACTGCAGTAGAAGGGAAGGCCCAAACCCGCCGCGGATGCTTTTCACCTTATTTCATGACCGATATTTAAAAGCCTGTCCAATTGTTTGGTAAACCTTTGAGAAGTATTTTTGGTTCGTTTGAAAAAACCCCTAACCTCGCTATGAAGTGGTTTCTTGATTTGTTCTCCAGTACGCTGGGGCGAAAACTTATTATGGCCCTTACAGGCCTTTTCCTCATTTCTTTTTTGCTTATTCACCTGATCGGGAATCTTCAGTTGCTACACGATGACGGTGGCCGTGCATTTAATATTTATGCCGAGTTCATGAGCACCAATCCGCTGATCCAGACGATTTCCAAAGCTAATTTCACGTTTATCTTCATTCACATCATTTGGTCCATGATCTTGACCTGGAAAAACCGTCGGGCCCGCGGACCGGAGGGCTACGCCATCACCAGTTCCAAATCATCGATCTGGTCTTCGCGAAATATGGGTATTCTAGGCACTATTATTCTGGTCTTTCTGGTGGTGCATCTTAAAGACTTTTATGGCCAAATGCATTATGGCGGCATTGCAACCCTCAACTACGATGGAAAAGTAACAAGGGATATTTATACGGTGGTTGCTGAATGGTTTAACAAAGGCTGGTATGTCGGGCTTTATGTGTTTTGCATGATGGGTGTAGCGTTCCACCTATGGCATGGATTTATCAGCGCTTTTCAAACCCTCGGGTTAAGTCATATGAAGTATAACCCTGTTATTAGTTTCGTTGGCAAGACTTTTTCCATCGTCGTGCCGGCTTTATTTGCCTGGATTCCGATCAGTATGTTTTTCAAATTTTAATCCGAAGAATAGCAACATATGAAGCTCGAATCAAAAATTCCCGCCGGTCCACTGGCCGAAAAATGGTCGAAGCATAAATTCAATTTGAAGCTGGTGAACCCGGCCAACAAAAGAAAGTATGACATCATCGTCGTCGGGACAGGTTTGGCGGGCGCTTCCGCTGCCGCATCGCTCGGAGAACTGGGATATAATGTGAAAGCATTCTGTTTTCAAGACAGCCCGCGCAGGGCTCACTCGATTGCCGCGCAAGGGGGAATCAACGCAGCGAAAAATTATCAGAATGATGGCGATAGCATTTACCGGCTTTTTTATGATACCATAAAAGGAGGAGACTACCGGGCACGGGAAGGTAATGTTCACCGCCTGGCCGAAGTGAGTGTTAGCATTATTGATCAATGCGTTGCGCAGGGGGTTCCGTTTGCACGGGAATATGGAGGCCTACTGGCCAACCGTTCCTTCGGTGGCTCACAAGTATCACGCACATTTTATGCCCGGGGCCAGACCGGACAACAATTATTATTGGGTGCTTATTCAGCGCTGAACCGTCAGATTTCCAATGGCAAGGTAAAAATGTATAACCGTACCGAGATGCTGGATGTGGTAATGGTCGACGGAAAAGCCCGAGGCATTATCACCCGTGATTTAGTTACGGGTAAAATTGAATCTCATTCAGCACATGCGGTTGTACTTTGTACAGGCGGTTATGGAAATGTGTTCTATCTCTCCACCAATGCAAAAAACTCTAATGTGACGGCCGCTTGGAGGGCTCATAAGAAAGGTGCTTTGTTTGGCAATCCTTGCTTCACACAAATTCACCCAACGTGTATTCCCGTTTCCGGCGACCATCAATCGAAACTCACCCTGATGTCGGAATCATTGCGCAATGATGGACGCGTCTGGGCACCCAAGGTGGCGGTCAAAGGACTTAAGGCAAAAGATGCCGCGAAAATCGCAGAAGCGGACCGTGATTATTTTCTTGAGCGACGTTATCCTTCCTTCGGTAACCTCGTCCCCCGCGATGTTGCTTCGCGAAACGCAAAAATGGTATGTGATGAGGGCCGCGGTGTTGGCGCAACCGGCCTTGCCGTATTTCTCGACTTTGCCGATGCTATCAAACGCGACGGCAGAAAAACAATTGAAGCCAAATACGGTAACCTTTTTGATATGTATCAGCAAATCACAGGCGATAATCCCTATGACATGCCGATGATGATATTCCCGGCGGTACATTATACGATGGGTGGCCTATGGGTAGATTATAATTTAATGACTTCAGTACCGGGTCTTTATGCATTGGGAGAAGCTAATTTTTCAGACCATGGAGCAAATCGCCTGGGGGCAAGTGCCCTGATGCAAGGTCTGGCCGACGGCTACTTTGTTATTCCTTACACTATCGGAGATTATCTCGCGGGTTTGCCGTGGGAAAAGATCGGAACCGACCGGCCTGAGTTTAAAGAAGCGATTGATAAGGTGAATGCCGGGGTGAATAAACTTTTGTCCATCAAGGGAAAGAAAACAGTTGATGAATTTCACCGTGAACTTGGTCTTACTATGTGGGAATATTGTGGCATGTCGCGCAATGAACCGGGACTTAAAAAAGCAAAGGCAAAAATTCAGGCTCTAAAGAAGGAATTCTGGGAGAATGTCAACGTCCTTGGAAGTGCAACTGAACTGAACCAGGAACTGGAGAAGGCCGGACGTGTTGCTGACTTTATGGAGTTAGGAGAATTGATGGTGGATGATGCCCTCAGTCGCTCGGAATCTTGCGGCGGTCATTTTCGCGAGGAGTCGGCCACACCGGATGGTGAGGCGATGAGAAAGGATGATGAGTTTACCTATGTGTCGGCGTGGGAGTACAAAGGTGAAAACCAGCAGGAAGAACTTCACAAGGAGCCGCTGATATTCGAGAATGTGAAATTGACACAGAGAAGCTATAAATAAAGGGAGATGAACTAGAAACTAGTGGGCTCAAGCTTTAAACTTTCAACTTTACCCTTTAAGCTTTTTTAAAATAAATAACAGGAGATGAAAGTAGAAAGCAAAAACAGTGGACACAAACTTTGAACTTTGAACTTTGAACTTTGAACTTTAAGCTTTGAACTTTAAGCTTTAAACTTTCTAATTATTAACCGAACTATTAACGGATAAGCAAGATGAAAATCAACCTTAAGGTCTGGA
>JANYKP010000365.1 GCA_025358195.1 Cyclobacteriaceae bacterium | reverse complement strand
TGGAAGAAGACATTGCCTTCTCTTCGATGGCGCAGGACAAGGTGGGTCAAAGCCTTGCGCTCTACACAATCCTTCATCAACTTGGCGAACAGGATCCAGACACCGTGGCGTTCACCCGTAATGCCAGCCAATTTCACAATTGCATACTGGTGGAATTACCGAACCAGGAATATGATTTTAGCCTGATCCGTCATTTCCTGTTTGATATGGCCGATGCATTACGGTGGGAAATGTTGACCAAATCTTCTTGTGTGCCGTTGTCATTATTGGCGAAAAAAGTAAAGGGAGAACTTCGATATCATACCCTTCACGCCACCACCTGGATGAAACAACTAGGCTCGGCTACCGAGACAAGCATCGCACGACTGCAACAATCACTCATTACGGTCACCCCCTTTGCGCTGGCAATTTTTGAAGAGTCTCCTTACGAAAAAGAAATAATTGAGTCAGGGATTTTCGAAGGAGAAAAGGCGTTGAGGGAAAAATGGAAGTCGAAAATAGAAGAAGTGATTTCACAAACTCAACTGAAGCTATCCGACTGGAAAACAATCGCGCCCATGCTGGGGGGTCGAACTGGAAAACATAGTGAACACCTTCAACCGATGCTTGAAGAAATGAGCGAGGTGTTCCGGATTGATCCAACCGCTGAATGGTAATCCACCAAGGAGATGAAAAAGACGATACAGGAACTACAGGAGATTATTGATTTGTTTAGTCAGAAGATTCCGGCTATTCCAGAGGCTGAGTTCTCAGCGAAACACGCGCCCAACAAGTGGAGTAAGAAGGAAGTATTAGGACATTTGACGGACTCCGCTCAAAATAATTTGCGAAGATTCATTTGTGGCCAATATGAAACAACGCCGTCAAAAATAGTATACGAACAGGATTTCTGGGTAAAGGCCAACGATTACCAGGGAAAAAGGTCATCGGATGCGATCTTGTTATGGAGATTGGTCAATGAACAAATCTGTTCGGCTCTGCGAACAATGCCCGCAGGCAGTTATTCCCAATCGTGTGACACAGGCAAACAGGATGAGCAACTTCATTCTCTTCAATGGCTCGCAGAAGATTATGTAAAACATATGAAACATCATCTCAACCAGATCATTCCCGGTTCATATGATATTATTTACAAATAATCATGACCGGGCACGCCTTGACCATCGCTGATATTTATGACTGGCTTGAGGAAGTGAAAGATCCGGAGATCCCGGTCCTATCGCTTGTTGATTTAGGTGTAATCACCGGAGTGTCAATAGAAGGCGACCAGGTGCGGGTGGAGATGACACCTACCTTTGTAGGCTGTCCGGCCATGGATTTTATGAAAGGCGAAGTGCTGGAGGTATTGAGAAAACACGGTATCAACGACGCTGAAGTTGAGATCAATTTCAAGCATGCTTGGAGTTCAGATAAGATCTCGGAAAAAGGGAAACTCGCGCTAAAAAACTACGGCTTTGCTCCTCCCCCGCCAACGTCAGAAATCCTCACGGATCTAAGCATCTTGGAGCACGCAACCTGTCCACGTTGCACTGGCACAAATACAGAAATGAAATCGCCGTTTGGCCCGACGCTGTGCCGGTCGCTTCATTATTGCTTTGATTGCAGGGAAGCATTTGAGCAATTCAAACCGCTATAAGACCCACCTCAGCAGCAGCGTGGATAAAAGGTGAATTTTGAATAATGAATGCTGAATATTCAGGCGATTGGAAGTGGGAGAAATAGTTGTTGACTGTTGGCGGAGAAATAGGCTATTGGCTATTGGGTGTTAGCCGTTGGCAGAGCCTCATGAGTTACTGGTCAGCACCTACGAAGTTAGCCTGTATCTTAAACTGCAAACAGCCAAGACCCAAAACCCAACAGCTAAAAGCCAATAGCTCCTTCATTTCGGAGGCCTACTTCTTCACCATCACCATTTCAATACCTTTATACTTGATCGTTTACATTCATCATTCATCATTCATCATTTGAAAAGCGAAAGTCAACAATGTAATTTGGGATTGTTTATAAGCCAGATCATAAAATGCACTCAGTGAAAAAGTTCTTCAAGTATTTTCTCCTTCTTCTGTTGAGCCTATTGCTGGCGAGCATCACGTATCTCTTGATCACTTTCCCTCCCATCATGTCCGGCATGGCGGCTAAAACGATGTGTTCGTGTGTGTTTGTTTTGGGGCGCTCACCTGAAAGTGTAAAAGAAAAAGAACTCTCGGTCTTCCCGGGTCTTGGCCGTGCCAGAATTGAATTCGTTGATTCTTCCGCCGTAATCGCGCATGTACTTTGGTCCACAAAAAAAGCTATTTACAGAAAAGGTCTTGGTTGCACCTTACTTTCCGAGCGGTCGGAAGAAGAAGTACGCAGTCAAAAAATTAACTTACCCAACCCACCAGCCCATGCGGAGGACACATTGGGAGGGCCAAGAGTATTGGGTTCGCCTGTTGCTGACTGGGCGATTTATCCTCCCATGAGTTATAAATATCCATCGATCAAACAGGCTATTGATGAGGCATTTCTCGAAACCAACCCCGAAAAACCAAAAAACACACTTGCCATCATCGTTCTTCGTGACGGACAAATTATAGGAGAAAAATACGCTGATGGGTTCAATCAAAACTCAAAATTTATGGGCTGGTCCATGACCAAAAGCCTAACGAATGCGTTGGTCGGAGTGTTGGTGAAAGAGGGAAAGCTAAAACTGGATCAACCGGCACCGGTGACCGAGTGGCAACAGGATGATCGAAAACAAATAACATTAAACGATCTGATGCATGCCAGCAGCGGGCTCGAGTGGAGTGAGTCCTATTTCAAACCAGGCGATTTCCACAATATGTTCATACACAGCGATGATAAGGGGAGATATGCAGCCGAAAAAAAATTACGCTATAAACCGGGTGAAGTTTTTGAATACTCCAGCGGTACGACCAATCTCATTTCGAAGATTATTCGGCAAACCGTAGGGGATAGCGCATACTATCGATTCCCATACGAAAAACTATTTTATAAACTAGGAATGTATCATACGTTGATCGAGCCGGATGCGTCAGGTACGTTTGTAGGTTCCTCGTACGGTTACGCAAGCGCCCGTGATTGGGCCCGCTTCGGACTTTTATTTTTAAATGATGGAATGTTGAATGGTGAACGAATTCTGCCAGAAGGTTGGGTAAAATACTCAGCTACTCCGGCTCAGGCCGCGCCTATCGGTCAATACGGCGCTCACTGGTGGCTCAATGCAGGAGCAAAAAATAACCCGGAAAAATGCTACCATCCGGGCTTGCCACACGATGAATTTGGGGCTGAAGGATTTGAAGACCAGTATGTCTTTATTATTCCTTCAAAGAAATTAGTCATTGTTCGCTTGGGCATCAGCCATCAAGGATCTGACATCATAAGTCTGGTTCAAAAAATTATAAAGGCGTTTCCGGAAAGTTAATCCAGGTAATGGGCATTTTTAAATTCAAACAATTTTCAGTCTGCGATGATCGTGCGACCATGAAAATTGGGACAGACGCCGTGTTGCTGGGAGCTTGGGTGAATATCTCTTTGGCAAAAAATATTCTTGATATTGGGACAGGTTCGGGTATCATCGCACTGATGATGTGCCAGCGCAGCGGCCCGGACGTCAAGATCGATGCTGTTGAACTCCTGACACCAGATGCGATGCAAGCTTCAGAGAATATTTCAGCCTCTCCCTGGCCAGAAAAAATTTCAGTTTCCAACACCAGCATACAGGAATTTTATCCTGGAAGGCGCTATGATCGAATTATTTGCAATCCACCCTACTTTTCAAAAAGCCTATTGCCACCCACTGGTACAAGGAGCAAAGTTCGACATGACACTACGCTCACATGGGATGAACTGCTGACGGCAGCCTGTCGACTGCTTTCACCAATGGGAAAATTGTGCGTTATTCTTCCGTTTGTTGAAAGCGAGGTGTTCATGCAAAAAGCCAATTCAAAAGATCTTTTTCTTCATCACGTGACGAAATTTTTCTCACGCCATGGCAAGGCACAGGAGCGTACCCTCATGGAGTTTGGATTTACTTCAGCGCCGCTTCGGGAGGATTCATTGATCCTATATCAATCCAAAAACCAATGGACGACAGCGTATCGAAAACTCACACAAGATTTTTATTTGGATCAGTGAATCCCGTCCATCAAATTTTTTCGGATTCTATTGCGGCATTTTGCTAAACTTACCGTTTCGATTTCAATGCGTTCGCACGTTTTCCCTTACCTGATTATTCTTTTCCTTGCGGCCCATGCTGCCTTTTCGCAGTCGCCCGGTTTGCATATTAAGAAAGCCCAAGGCAAAATAATAGTGGATGGAGAAATGAATGAACCTGACTGGGAGACGGCCGAAGTGGCCGGCCAGTTCAAACAATTTTTTCCTTTCGATTCCTCCTACGCCAAAGCCCCCACAGAAGTCCGGGTCACGTATGACGACCATTTCATTTATCTTTTTGCGGTCATGCACAACCTTGGTCCGCGGAAGTATGTAACACCTTCCCTGCGCCGTGATTTCCGCGGGGAAGCCAATGATGGTTTCTCCGTCATTATGGATACGTATAAAGACCGGACGAATGCATTCCAATTTGGCGTCAATCCGTTTGGTGTGCAACGTGAAGGCCTTGTTTCAAATGGGGGTGCCAACAGTGAGGATCTTTCTTTTACCTGGGACAACAAATGGTACTCAGAAGCAAAAATTCTTGGCGACAGCTGGGTGTGCGAGATGGCCATCCCTTTCAAAACCATCCGATATAGACATGGGCTAAGTTCCTGGCACATCAATTTTTACCGGATCGACAGCGAATACACAGAGCGCTCAACGTGGTCACCCATCTCGCGGGCTTATCCGATCGTAAACCTTGCCACGATGCGGGAACTAATCTGGGATCAACCATTGTCCCATCCGGGAGGAAATGTTTCGATCATTCCCTACGTTGCTGGAAAGTCACAGCAAGATTTTGAAAACGGAGGATCCGCTGACAATAAACCGGATTTTGGAGGAGATGCGAAAATTGCC
>JANYKP010000577.1 GCA_025358195.1 Cyclobacteriaceae bacterium | reverse complement strand
CCAGCTTTGATCATCCGCTGGAGGTTTGCACGAATATCTTTTGACTTCGCACTCATGGTGGAAAAGCCAAAGAGGATTCCGGCTTTTTGAAAACTTGATGCTTGGCCGGTATAGTTGGCAATCGCCTCCGCTTTTCTTTTTTCAAGCGCCTCCTTCTCAAGATCGGCTGGTGTCTTGATTTTGGAAGCTGGGGTTGTCGAAGCTAATTTTGACGAATCCGCTTTCTTTATTGCTGACGCCGAGCCTGTAGATGCATCCTTCTTTTCAGTTGTCTTTATCTCCTCGGGAAGATCAAGGGACAAAAAGACTTTCGCGCCAGACGCCTTTATTTTATTGATCATCGGCCAGCCGTCTTTTAGTTCAGCCAGCATTAGCGAAAAGCTTAAGTCATTCTTCAATGTAAGCACACGGTTGGCGTCCAGCATTTTTTCTGTTCTGAAAAGCACCGGAATTTTCTGGTCAATCACAGGATAAAATGCTTCCAGTGTTCTCTCAGAAGTAGGCCGCTCCAGTCCGGTTCGGTTGGCTGCATACATTCCTTCATACGATTTCGCTTGCACGGCCTGACGATATAAATCACGCCACTTGGCCATCACGCCTAGAATAGTGGCCGGATAAATATTGTTCGCGCCCGTTAGTTCAGAATACAAGGCCGATTTGCTGATCAGTACCATTGCATCACTGGAGGCTGCACCGGTAAGAACAATGGCCGCTGAACCTGGAAGTAAGTTTCCATGAGGCACCACCTGGGCGGTAGTAAACCCTAAGCCTCTTAATTCTTCCAGGGCTTTATCCGAAGGGTTGAGAAAATTTCTCACATCTAATTGTGGTGTGATACCCGCACGGTCAGGAGGTGGATTGCCCGGGTCTTTTAACTTTTCCTTGGTTTCCTCCTTCGGCTTGGTCACGCCCGCGCGAGTAAGGCCATCGATGAAGCCCGCGTAGACATACATTGAGTCAGCCTTTATAACAATCGCTTCCACCGGAATGCTCATTCCTTTTCCGACAGCTGTTATTAATCCGTCCTTTATTACGACAGTTCCCATCTCGATTTTCCTTCCGGGGGCCTGAATAATATTGACATTGGTGATCGCATATGTCCGCGTGACGGGTGCAAGCTCTTTGTCATCTTGACCGAAGAGCCAGGCCGGTAACAAAAGGACCATTAATAGTGTAGTCCATCGATAGCGCATATTCATGCTAAATAGGTTTGGGTTTTAGATTATGGCGGGTAATGTAAAAAGAAATTGGTTAGCCAAACAAGCTCGTTACAGGAGTGGTGAATACAAGTGCTAATGCCATTAAAATTCTTTATTTTTCACGTTGAATGTACAATTCTATGGCTCACACACTTCTTGACTTAACTTCAATCCGAAAACAATTTCCGTCACTGCACCGAAAGCATAACGGAATGCCCCTTATTTATATTGACGGACCTGCAGGTACGCAAGTTCCACAATCTGTAGTTGATCGAATCTCTCACTACTACTCAAACTCAAATGCCAACACGCATGGCGCGTTTATCACTACGCAGGAAACTGATAAAATGATCCACCAAACGCGGGAGTCAATGGCGGCGCTCCTGCGAGCTGAAGGGCCGGAAACAATATCCATCGGCCAAAATATGACCACGTTGAATTTTGCACTGGCCCGCGCCATGTCCAGATTCCTTCGTTCTGGTGACGAAGTACTCATCACACAACTCGATCACGAAGCAAACCGCGGTCCATGGCTCACGCTTCGCGATCATGGGATCAAGGTGCGCGAGGTAAGGCTACTCCCCCATGGTCTGCTTGATTATGATGACTTCGCAACAAAGCTTAATGAAAATACCCGGCTGGTATGTATGGGCATGTCCGCCAATTCAATCGGCACAGTCAATGATTTCAAACTTGTCAGGGAACTAACATACAAGTACAATGCCCTTCTTTTGCTGGACGCTGTGCACTACGCTCCACATTTCAGCATTGACGTCCAGTCCATCGGTTGCGATTTCATGTTGTGCTCCGCGTATAAATTTTACGGGCCTCATGTTGGAATTTTGTACAGCAGACCAGGTTTACTGGACAGATTGCCAACGGACAGGCTGCGTACCGCCGGACAAGTTGCACCCGAGTCGATTGAAACCGGGACCTTGAACCACGCTGCTATTGCAGGAGTAGGTGCTGCCGTAGAATTTTTAGCTACTCTTGGGAAAGGAAATTCCCTTCGGGAAAAGTTAGAAACTGCCTACCAGTCGATTGCAACTCATGAATATGCGCTGGCGAGCAAGCTCTATTCCGGATTGAAAAAAATAAAGGGAGTTACAATCGTCGGCCAGGATTTTTCCTCCACATCCAGAACACCGACGGTCTCTTTTACCATGGATGGAAAAACACCAATACAGGTTTGCGAACAACTAGCCACCAAAAATATTTGCGCATGGGACGGACATTTTTATGCTATCCGGGCAATTGAGTCGCTGGGTCTTTTGGAAAGAGGAGGGGTTACTCGGTTTGGGATCTCATTATATAATACCGATCAGGAGGTTGATTTTGTGTTGGAGGAGGTGGGGAGGGGATGTAAGCGGTAAGCGGTAACCGGTAACAAAGTAATCGGTAATAGGTAAGTGCTGAGAAAGATTGACAAGTCTTATTAAAATTCTATTTGCATTCGTAATTCGTCACTCGTCATTCGTAATTTGAATCATGGATAAACGATCTTTTCTCAAAAACTTAACCGTGCTCGGCCTCAGTAGCGTGGCCTCATTAGACGCGATGGGGAAAATGGTGAGCACTGTGAGCCATTTGCCTGCTGATGAAGTAGCAAAAGACGAGGATTTCTGGGCCGGAATTCGCGGTGGTTATAAACTAAAGCCCGACTATATCAACCTCGAAAACGGTTATTACAGCATCCTTCCCGAGGAGACGCTGGAGAATTTCATTCAACATGTACGCGATGTCAACTACCAGGGTTCGTATTATATGCGCACCGTGCAGTGGGACAATAAAAAAGCGATGGCAGCGAAACTCGCGAAACTGGCCGGTTGTTCGACCGATGAATTAATCATTACCCGCAATACAACAGAATCGCTGGACATGATTATCGGAGGAATGAATTGGAAGTCCGGCGACGAGGCGGTGATGGCCGAACAAGATTACGGCGCGATGCTGGATATGTTCAAATTGGTGGCCAAACGACATGGGGCCCTGAATAAGATCGTATCGGTCCCCAACGATCCTAAGACCGATGAAGAGATTGTCTCGCTCTATTCGAATGCTATAACAGAGAAGACCAGGTTGCTGATGATCTGTCATATGATCAATATCACCGGGCAGATTTTACCCGTGAGAAAGATCTGTGACATGGCCCATCGCCGAGGCGTACAAGTAATGGTAGATGGTGCACACGCCTTCGCCCACATTCAGTTTTCCATTGCAGACTTGGGCTGCGACTACTATGGTACGAGTCTACACAAATGGTTGAGCGTTCCTTTGGGTGCAGGATTTTTATATGTAAGGAAAGACAACATCGGCAAGGTATGGCCGCTGCTCGCCGATGGTGATAGAAAAGCAGATGATATCCTTCGATTAAATCATATAGGCACACATCCCGTTCATACTGATTTAGCCATCGGCAATGCCATTGATTATTATGTGAAGCTCGGTCCGGAACGAAAAGAAGCGCGGCTTCGCTATCTTCAAAATTACTGGACCAGTAAAGTGCGCAGCTTGCCGCATGTTATCCTGAATACTCCT
>JANYKP010000576.1 GCA_025358195.1 Cyclobacteriaceae bacterium | reverse complement strand
TTGGCGCTTTGCTGCTGATAGGAATTGCCGCTAACATTGATGGCATCTTTTTAATCATGCCAAAGGGAGAAGTGTACCAGGCAGGCAAGTGGGTGGTGCTGATAGTTGGAGCAGGAAAATTGGTGGATATGCTCTTCGGGCCCAGCAGCGAAATTATTATTTATTCGAAATACTATTGGTTCAACATTGTGCTGATTCTTTTGCTCGCCTTCGTCCTTGTGACAGCAAACAATTTATTGATTCCTGCCTATGGCATCACCGGAGCAGCAATGGGCGCTGCACTGACGTGGATCATTTTCAATTTTGTAAAATTTATTTTCATCTGGGTAAAAATTAAGCTGCAACCGTTCTCCTTGGCCTTTTTGAAAGTCGTTTTAATTGGAGGTCTCGCATGGGGAGTCAATTCGCTGATACCGAAACTTGATGTAGTGATAGTCGATATGGTTGTCCGGTCTGTGGTGATAACTCTTGTGTATGGACTGCTTATTTTGTGGACAAGAGTCTCCCAGGACGCTAATGATCTTTTTACAAAGGGATTGGAGATGTTTTCCCGCAGATCTCGCTGATCTACGCGGAAAGCTTCAGGATATTTAGTATCTTTCTACACAACCAACTCATCCTATGGAGGTACACAAGATTATTTTCTTTAGAAATTTCCTTTTCAGGACTTTCATTATCGGGGTTTTGTTTGCCATTTTCCTTGGCGTGATAACACTGACATTTTGGGATTCCTGGGTGTCATTATCCCAACACTTTTTCAAAATAGATGAAAAAGAACTTGGGGAACTGATGTTGAATTTCTTCATGCACGTACGGTTGATCCTTTTATTTCTTTTCCTTGCACCGACGCTGGCGTTGCATTGGATGGTGAAAGGAAAAAAGTAAAGAGGTCTCGATCGCTGATTCATTTGTTTGCCACTGATTTCACCGATTGGCACAAATGTCTGTGGTAATTCATCATGGAATCTGTAAAATCTCATCTAACAGATTATCCTTGGTGTGAAATTGATTATTTATTTAATATAGCACAGATTATTTCCCGCTGATCACGCGGATTTTCGCTGATAAAATACAAATCTGCGTTTATCGCCGGTCGCTATCGGGACGCGGGAGAATATCGTTGATACGTGTAACAAAACTCAAGGTAGCTACACTGTTTCATATAAAATGATCTTGGGAATCCGTGTTATCCATGGTAACTATTTAGCCTCTAAGAGTAGTACAATTTTCCTTCTATTGATCTCATTAGGAGTCTGTAGCAGAAGGTTTTTTTCATTGGCGCCCAACACAAAGTAAGTAAACGTAGCTTCTGTGATACCCATATCTTTGAAGGCGTCCGATCCTCCCGTTATTTCAAGCCTGACACCAGGCGGCGTATCATCTTTTGCTTCGTCGGTAATGAAGTACTTTTGATTCCCCGTTAGCTCCAATCCAGTTGTATTTGCTACGCTATCTTGTTTAAGTTCAATAGATGCTTTTCCAAAACTCTCTTTCGCTTTTGTTTCATATTCCCCCAGTTCTTTGGCCACACTGAACCAATCAATGACCATGGGCGAATTTGGATTCGGCTCGGAACTGAATTCATATGCCTTCAACCCAACGTCCTTGACCACCCATGTCTTTCCGGGTAAAAGCACCCTGGCATTTTGTGCTGTTTTTAATGCAGGCGGCATCTGGTCTCCCGACTTACAACTGGCTAGGGCGATAATAAACAACAGACATAAAGTTTTGACTGAATTCCGTTTCATCGTTGGGTGGGTTTGGATTGATCAGTAAAGTAGGATTTTTCTATAACAAAAAAAATAAAGAAGGTGAGACGTAAATTATGGTTGTAAGCCACAGATTGCACAGATTACCACGGATAAAATTTATGTGGTAATGCGTGCAATCGTGGCAAGATAAAAAACTGCAATCAGCTTCGAGAAAACATCGTTATCCAATCAAATCACTTAGTTTCTTTGTCAACACTTTGCGGCTAAATGCTGAAACATCTCTCTTTACTTCAATACTTCCACTCCGCCACTCCTCAAATCTAATCCGTAAAGCAGTTTTGATTTTGTCTCCGTTATAACGCTCAATCATGATTCCCGCTTTCGTTTGTAGGAGGATCGCTGCCGCATCGCCATCTACAGGTCCGATCCCAAAAATAAAATTTCCAGAAGCGAGATATTCAAAGAATTTTCCTGGCAGATTTCCCGCCGCCAGTATCGTATGTGCCAGCACTAGTAATTGAATATCCGTCTCTCCATATAGTTTTAGAAGATCAGCGTGAGGGGCCGGCCTGGAGAAAACCGTTATCGTTGACAGCACTTTATCCTTAGCCACAAATTCCCGGAAGGCAGAATTTACTGAACCGATAAATTCAATGATAACATTCTCCGAAAAATCCAGGGACGCTTCTGCCAGCGCTCTGACTGCTTTCATAAACGGTTTAGGATCACGCAACTCATCCACCATCCCAATGTGCCGGATCGTGAACTTCTTTGTTTTAACTTTTTGAATACCTGCAAAATCGTCCTCATCAAATCCATTGGTAATCAAATCTACTTTCCCGCCACCCAGAACTTCCAGACGATTTACATGGAAGGGTGCGATGGTGATGACGCGATCGGCTCGTTTTAAGACCTCCCTTTCAAGGTTTTGATGTTTTTTCCTGGCCCAGTCCGTCAGTGAAAGTGTATCCAGGAGGTCCCACTCGCTCCAGGGGTCGCGGAAATCAGCGATCCATTTCAATGAAGGATTTTTCGTTTTGAGTTTCAAACCGATCAAATGAAGACTGTGTGGCGGGCCTGTCGTGATAATCGTCGTAATTTCATTTGCGATTAAGAAATCCCCTAAAAATTTAACAGAAGGTTTCACCCAGAATACCCGTGCATCCGGAATAAAAATGTTCCCCCGAATCCAACTCGTAATACGTTGGAATAAATTTTTTCTCCCGGTCGCTACCAGGTCAATCTGACTCACCGGTTTTTTCCCTGCCAGCCTCGATATCGTATTTAAAACCGTATAGGGTTCCCAAATGGGGGAAAAAATGACTTCGGCTTGCGGCGGAACATCTTTCATCAACGTGTCGTCACGAATTTCAAACGAAGGGTTCTCCGGTGTAAAAACAAACGGCTGCCAGCCGAATGAAGGAAGATATTTTACAAACTTCAGCCAACGCTGCACGCCACTCCCGCCAGAAGGAGGCCAGTAGTATGTGATGATGAGGAGTTTCTTTGGGGGTTGATTCTGGGTATTGGGCGTTGGGTACTGGGCGCTGGGTACTTGGGGCTGGGCATTGGAAACTGGCAGACACATATGTTGTTTGCGAAAGTTAATCCTGCCGGACCAAGATTCATATGTTCCTGCAGATATCCCCTGTGGGCGAGATAGTAATCATCGGCGATTAATCTGCGAATATCTGCGAGATCTGCGGGAAAACAAATACTCAATTTCGAATTCCAACTCCACCAGGTGCCTCGAGCTTGCCATTGCGATACGCCAACTTGCCGTTCACAAATACTATCTCAATGCCATCTGAGAATTGATTGGGGTTGGTCACCGTTGCTTTGCCATTGACTTTTGCCTGATCAAAAACGGTGATGTCGGCCCATGCGCCATCGGATAGCACTCCCCTGTCCTTCATTGCTGGCAATATGATACTGCGTGGAAGGGTCGTTACTTTTTCAAGGATTTTTTCCAACGACATCCCGATATCAAGCCCATGCCTGATGGCCGTAGAAAAACAACCCGCACCACGAGGATGTGAGTTGGCATGTGGTTCGTATTCAATCCCGCCATCGGAGCCAATCATGCAAAAATCTCTTTTCAACGCCAGGTCCACCGTATTAACAAGTGGAAGTGTTCCCTCCGGAACGGCCGCCAGCTTTTTCAATTCGCGGTAACGCTTAAAACTCGCAGCCGTCAACCGCTCACCGGTTCCTACTAATTGCAAATCGTTGTAAGTGAGGCTATATCGCTTTTGCCAACCTTCGTCAAATCGCTTGGAGTGGAGATAGGTGGCCCAGAAAGAGTAAGGATACACACAACACGTCATTTGCCATCCTTGTGAATTAGCAGTCTGGATTTTATCCAGTGCCTCCTGCATATGAAAGGTCCCGCCGGTAGAATGCAGGTGGTCGATGTGTACACGTACGCCACTTGCCTTCGCGATTCTGATTGCTTCATCCACTCCCTCCAGTTCCTGTTCAGTAGACGAA
>JANYKP010000573.1 GCA_025358195.1 Cyclobacteriaceae bacterium | reverse complement strand
TTTCATAGTTTTATATTTTAGAAGTTAATATTTACTTTTCAAACGATAGGTTATACTTATGCTGGAGCCCAAACTGAAATTTGGACGATAGAATGCGGAAGGGTCATCTCCGAAAATCTTATCGTTGCGCCACCGGATGTACAACGGAACCAAAACATTTAGCCCCAATGAAAATCTATTCCCTAAGCTCCTGTTCAGGCCAATTACAAGCATGAGCATATTGCCAAAGTCTATTTGATTATGATTGATTTGAGTAATATCGCCATAACCAGCATTAGAGGTAGGAGTATATTCTTGACGAAAGGAACTCAGCCAACTATACGATAAATTACCCGAGAGAAAATAATTTTCTCTAAAGGAGTAATTATAAGTTAACCCTGCTGACCATTGCCAGCAGTGATAAGAGTAATTGTCAGTATAGAATATAGGCTTTAATGGTGAGACATAATCAAATGGTCTTCGTAAGGCGAACCGTTGCTTAAAATAACCTGCGCCAATATTTAGAAATACGCATTTATTTTTGATAATAAAAGTTGGGTGGAATGCGTAATTTACGTTAACCCCATTCCCTAAAGATGTTCCATCAAATTGATTTTGCCGATTGACAGCGGTTGGAGGGCTCCAATTATTTGCTACTGCAATCTTGCTATAAATTACCGGAAGAGAAAGTGTAAAACCGCTCTGTCCGTAAGCAGTGAGCGATATTAAAACCATGGAAAATAAGCAAACTATGAGCGTAATCCCCTTCGTCATAAATTTCAGAAGTGAGGAGTTGAGAATTTGAGTAATTTCTTACGGGTAGGAATGCATCAAACTTTTAAGATTCCGGTATGTTCTTAAACAAACCAAAAGCCCCAACACCTGACTTCCAATCTTCTCACCTTCTAAATTCTCATCTTCTCAAAATCTACTTCGCATACGCTACCGCCCGCATCTCCCTTATCACCGTCACCTTAATCTGTCCGGGATACTGCATATCGCGCTCAATCTTCTGGGAAATTTCGAAGCTCAATTGTCCGGCGCGTTCATCCGATGCTTTCTCGGCATCGACAATCACGCGCAACTCGCGTCCTGCCTGGATGGCGAAGCATTTGTCAACACCCTCAAAGCTTAGTCCCACTTGCTCCAGTTCTTTCAGACGACGGGTGTATTGTTCAATTACTTCACGTCGTGCACCAGGCCGCGCTCCGCTGATGGCATCGCAGGCCTGGACAATGGGTGAAATAAGGCTGGTCATTTCAATTTCGTCATGGTGCGCTCCGATGGCGTTGCAGACAACCGGGTGCTCCTTGTATTTCAGTGCCAGCTCCATACCCACAATGGCGTGGGGCTTTTCAAGTTCTTCGGGCCATACTTTGCCGATATCATGGAGAAGTCCGGCGCGCTTGGCTTGCTTCACGTTAAGGCCGAGTTCCGTTGCCATGATCGCGCACAGGTTGGCTACTTCGCGTGAATGCTGTAAAAGATTTTGTCCATAGGAGGAGCGAAAGCGCATGCGTCCGATCATCTTGATCAGCTCGGGCGCCAGACCATGGATGCCCAGGTCGATCACTGTGCGTTCTCCAATCTCTACGACCTCATCATCAATGTTTTTTGTTGTCTTTGCTACGATTTCTTCAATACGGGCAGGGTGGATGCGTCCATCTTGTACGAGGCGGTGGAGTGACAAGCGCGCGATCTCTCTTCGCACCGGGTCGAAGCCAGAGATGATAATTGCCTCGGGTGTGTCATCCACAATAAACTCCACGCCGGTAGCGGCTTCCAATGCGCGTATGTTGCGGCCTTCGCGACCGATAATTTTTCCCTTTATATCATCACTCTCGATGTTGAAAATGGAAACGGAGTTTTCCACGGCATGCTCGGTGGCGGTGCGCTGGATCGTCTCGATCACTAATTTCTTGGCGTCTTTGGTAGCCGTCAGTTTGGCTTGTTCCAAAATGTCTTTGATGTATGAATTCGCTTTCGACTGCGCTTCTTCTTTCATTGACTCCACGAGTTGATCGCGGGCCTGGTCGGCGGTGAGCTTCGAGATGCTTTCAAGGACCTGGACTTTTTGCTGGTTGAACCTGTCAAGTTCTTCTTTGCGGCTCTTAACCAGTTCATGTTGCCTGGCAAGACTCTGCCGGTCTTCATCAAGATCGGCTTCCTTGCGCTTGGTTTGTTCCAGTTCTTTGGAAAGCTGTGCCTCGCGTTGCTTGATCTTTTGTTCGTTGGCGATGATCTGGTTTTTCTTGCGGTTGGCCTCTTCTTCAAACTCCTGTTTCATTTTAAGAAACTTTTCCTTGGCTTCCAGGATCCGGTCCTTCTTGATGTTTTCCGCTTGTAATTCGGCTTCTCTGATGATCAGTCGGGATTTTTCTTCATTTACCGCC
>JANYKP010000449.1 GCA_025358195.1 Cyclobacteriaceae bacterium | reverse complement strand
ATCAAATCAAATCAACTGGCAGGAGAGTATGGTTTAGGGCTGTGGTTGCCGGCCGTTGCCATGATCTGCAATGTGATTGCGAACCGCTTTATTCGCAAAGATGAAAAACTTGTCCGTGACTCAGACCGGATACGGTAGTTGTTAAAACATCAACAACAAAAATGTATGGCGCAAACCAAGCTTGGTGAAAATACTGTCAATATTTCGGGGAATCTGCCGGGCGTTGGCAGCATCGCCCCTGACTTCACACTGGCCGGCAATGATTTAAAGGAAGTGAGTCTGAAAAATTTTGCCGGAAAGAAAATCGTGCTGAATATTTTCCCCAGCATAGATACCAGGGTGTGTGCTATGTCGGTAAGGGAATTTAACAAGCGTGCCGCCTCACTCGACAGTACGGTTGTACTTTGCATTTCCAAAGATTTGCCATTTGCTATGAGACGTTTTTGCGGAGCCGAAGGTCTTGATAAAGTGATCACCCTTTCCGATTTCCGGAACAAAGGTTTTTCAAAGGCTTACGGCATAGAAATGTTGGACGGCGGGATGATGGGCCTTTTAGCACGAGCGGTCGTAGTCGTTGAGACTGATGGCAAAGTAAAATACACGGAGTTAGTGCCGGTCATTGGCCAGGAACCTGACTATGATGCGGCGCTGAAAACCCTGCAGGTTGCTGACAGGCCGAAAGATTCTAAAGAAATACAAGGCACAAGCCTGGTTTAATAATTGACAGTTGACAATGTTCAATTGACAAAGGAACCTGGTCAATTGGTAACTCTCTTCTCGTTATTTTATCGTTAACACGACACGTATTTATAAAGGACACTAACTTCTTATCGGCTTGACGAAGGAATCAAGATCCTCTTTTCTTTTGCCGATTTCTCAATCATTTGCCTGCTGAAGTACACCGGAAAATGTTTGTCGTTGGCCCACAGCTCAAACAAGTTTCTATAGAATTCACTCGAAGGATCTCCACTTTGTCCGGGTGCGTTGGTAAACATTGTCTTATCCCAATCAGAAACATCTGCAACAATCCGAAACGATGCGCCGGAGGATTGATTGTCGTTATTGCTGGTGACGCCAGGGGTGGAACCGTAACCTCCACGTGGGAGAGGACCGCACTCTAATTTTTTTCGGGTAACGGCATCAACAGCATTGCTCAGCGGATGTTTGATCAACACATGATGATAGGCAGGTTGTCCATACTGCCAGGATTTCATTTCAGGACCGAGTTTGGTTTCGAGGCTTTTCACCGCTTCTTGAAAGGTCCTTACTAAAAATTGGTCGCGGCCTACCACAGGTTTTTTCCCGAAAATGGGATCAGGTGTTGTCAACAAATCAATAACTCTGCTTAACTGAATTGTTCGGATGTATTGCTTTCCGATTTCAGGCACTACCATAGCACGAATGCCCGAAGAAATCTTTTTCTCCCAGGCGAAGTAGACAGCAGCTTCAACAGAATTTTTATCCAGAACAAAATTCCATTGCAACAGTATCGTCCGCGCCACTTCTGCTTTTGGGTCTTCACAACGAATGTCTTTCAGCAGGGGGACAATTGACCGGGCGGGTAAAGAGAGATAGTCAAACTGCAACTGCATCATCTTCTCCATCGAAATTTTTTGGTCCTTATCGAGCACTTCGGCGATCCGGTCGGCCCGGAAGCGATCTGCCCAAATCCAGCCTACTGCGTCCCGGTGTTCATAGTTCGGCGGCACTAAATTTTCATTGGCGGTGACCCAAAATCCTTTTGATGGATTCTGAACATAAGGCAATGAAGTAATGGGCAAAAAACCTTCCCATTCGTATTTTCCGTCACCCGGCACAGGAACAAGTCCACTCCAATTTTTTCGAATCGGTGCGATGCCCACCGCTTGCCAGCCGATGGTTCCACTCGTATCGGCCCAGATCATATTTTCACCGGGCATGTTACTGTACGAACATCCTTCACGGAATTCTTCCCATGACTTCGCCTGGTCAATCCGGAGGCTTGCGAGATACGGCGCACCACCGGGCTCCATCCAGGCGCACCTTGCTGCATAGGCGACATCATTTTTTGTATCCATGAATGTAACAGGACCATGACGGGTGAACGCATGATCGACGAAAGCATCCTCAGTACCCTTTACGTGAATGGTGTCCTTTATCATACGAAAATCTTCCCATCTGCCGGAGTACTTGTATTGGTTTTTATTTTTAGGATTGAGTTCGTACACATACAGGTCTTCTCCATCCAGAGGAAACACGGTGAGTCCCCAGGCACCGTGCTCATTGTGACCGATTGAAATTCCCGGAATCGTTGGTTCTCCACCACCGACTACATTCCAGCCTGGAGCATTCAGGTGCACCATGTAACGGAGCGATGGCGCGGCGATAGCACGATGCGGGTCATTGGCCAATAGTGGAAGGCCCGTCACGGAACGTTTACCACTCACAATCCAATTATTACTTCCAATGTTCTGCCGCTCATTTGCCATGACCTGCTGATAATCATCTTCATCTTTCGCCGCCAACAGCCTGTATTGTTCTTCATTCTTGGTTGCGTTCGCTATCAGATTATCAGGTTTGAACCGAAGTGGCTTTCGAAAGGCCGTGTATAGTTCTGTAACGCTGTCGAGCAAAAGCTCTTTTCGAATTTGCGGATCCACTGTGATGGCTGGATTGCCGGGTTCAAAGACGGTTGTTTGCTTTACTTTATCGACTCCCAGGGTGGCGACAGCCCGGCCCAAAGTGATTTCTTCCGAAAGGTTTCCAAGCAGTCCCTGATGGCGGGAGATCACGACGTCTGGCGTCCACTTTCCGGGTTTTATTCCGAGGAGCTTGAACTCCAGGGTGAGAAGACTCGTGTCTTTTTCAGTTTCGCTGATGTAGGCGTTGATGCCTTCTGTGAATGCGGTGATGATTTGTTCGCCGCGCGGATGGTAATGGTTGAATTCCTTTTTCAGATCGCCTCTAAATTTAAAAAGATGGGTTCCAATATCACGTTTGAGTTCGCGGGGCCCTAAAATTTCGGCTATCGTGCCGGTGGCCTGTCGTCTCCAGATTTCAAATTGAAACAAGCGGTCTTTAGCGGCTGCATAACCCTGTGTGAAGAAAAGGTCGTGTTCATTCTTTGCGTAGATGTGATTGATGCCGTAGGTATCACGGATCACTTCAACGGGTTCCTGCAGGCCTGTTACGGTGAGATCGCTTGATTTTTGTTGGCAAGAACAAGAGATTAATAACAACCAATAAATGAGTTGGCGGTTCATAGGATTTTCAGTTTTAGTATTGAAAATGGCTTTAGCTTTTAGCTTTTAACTTTTAGTGTGTCACGATGCCGCGATCTTCCCGATCGCTTCAATCAGCCGGTCAAGATCCTTGGTGGTGGTATACACATTTGGTGACACCCGGACAGCGCTGACATTTTCCCACACAATCGAAGTGACATGAATTTGATAGTCACTGAAAAGTTTAGATCCAATGTCACCTGGAGTGAGGCCATCGATGCTAAAAGTTCCCAACGCGCAGGAGTATTCAGGTTTAAGGGAGATGTGCAGCTTGACACGCGGGTTTTTTGTGACTGCGTTGCACCAATAGGTTTTTAAATAGTGAAGACGCTCTTGTTTTCGTCGGGCACCAATGGCGTTTTGAAAATCGATTGCCTGCCCGATTGCCTGCTCGGGGGCAAAAGACCGGGTGCCCAGCGCTTCAAACTTGCGGATATCTCCACCTTGTGGTTTGTCATTTGGAAACAAGGGCCAGGTTTTGTCGATCAAATCTTTTTTGACATACATCACGCCTGTACCGAATGGTGCGCATAGCCATTTATGCAGACTCGCGCCGAAATAATCACAATTCAAATCGGAGATTTTGAAATCCAACATGGCAAATGAATGGGCGGCATCCACAATGGTAAGGATCCCGCGCTTGCGGGCTTCGGCGCAAAGCTTTGCAGCCGGAAGGATTTGCCCCGTCCATGTTATGAGGTGCGTAATGTGCCAGATTTTGGTTTTGGGAGTAGTCGCATCGATGTAAGCCTTCATAACTACCTCATCATTATCAACAGGCAGTGCAAGGTTAATCCAGTTGATCTTTACGCCTTCACGAAGTTCACGCTGCTTCCACGCATGGATCATGTTGGGGTAGTCCTGTTTGGTCATGACGATTTCATCGCCGCGCTTCATATCAATGCCCCACGTGAACGTACCGAGCGCTTCGGTGGTGTTGCGATTGATAGCAATTTCTTCGCCAGTAGCGCCCGCCAAATCTGCAAGTTTTCTGCGCAGAGGTTCCCGGCCTTTATCAAGAATCTGCCACATGTAATAGGTAGGCGCTTCGTTGCTTAAATGGTAGTAGCGGTCCACAGCATCTTGCACCACTTTTGGTTGCG
>JANYKP010000428.1 GCA_025358195.1 Cyclobacteriaceae bacterium | reverse complement strand
TGACTCTCCCGAGGATGTCTATATCTATTCGCAATGAAGGAAAAAGATCAACAAAAAACGCATGATTGTGGGTAAATCCATCCCAAAATAAATGAGATGCCGACCCGATTAAAATCGATAGCGCAACGATCCACCAATGTTGTATAAAATAGGAGTTCCAACTAAATGCCTTGTATCGCAAAACCCGTCGCTGCAACAAGGCCGGCAGATTGTTGTATAGTCTGTCGCGAACAATGTTGTGAAAAACAAACGTCAGCAGCAGGCCCAGGGGAAGGTCAAATAAAAATAGCCCTGCCGGTGTATGACTGATCCGGCTGTCCATGCGCATCCTTATAAAATATTCGAAGTCGGGTACAAGGCTACCGATGACAAGTCCTGTTAATGAAAACCATTTCCCGGATATTTTAACAAGGGGCAAAACAATGGCAGGGTGTGAAAATGTGAACGGCATGTGTCGTATGACCTTTCTGGGTCACCCTGCAAAAATTGAACCCAACCACTGATTATGCACTGTTGTAGTAAGTTTTAAATAATCTCAAAATAACGCTTCAGCTCCCAATCGGTGACCGATTTTAAATGTTGCTTCCACTCCCACTCACGTGTTTGAGTAAAGTGTTCTACAAATGCTACTCCGAATATCTCTTTTGCCACGGTGGAATCCTTCATGATTCGTGTCGCTTCATCCAACGTTCGTGGCAGCGTGCCATTTGAACTATCACGATAGCCATTGCCAATGGTGGGCGGTTGCTTCAACTTAAGCTTCTTCCTGATGCCATAAAGTCCAGAACCCAAGGCTGCGGCGATCGCGAGGTAGGGGTTCACGTCAGCGCCAATCACACGGGTTTCAAGCCTGCATGACTTGTTGCTTCCATTCAGCACCCGAAGCGCTACCGTGCGATTATCGACACCCCAGGTCAGTGTCGTCGGGGCCCACGCTCCTTCCACCAACCGTTTGTAGCTATTAATGTTGGGCGCGAACATCGGAAGTATAAAGGGAAGACAGTACAACTGACCAGCCAGATATTGACGGAATGTTTCGCTCATTTTCAATTTGTCCTTCGGATCGTAAAACAAATTCGCCTTTCTTCCTTTGTCCCACAGACTTTGATGAACATGACCTCCGCAACCGGGCAGATCTTCGCTGATCTTTGCCATAAAAGTTGCCATGATATGGTGGCGGTAGGCAATTTCCTTAACGGCAGTTTTAAAAAGTGTGGCCCGGTCTGCCGCCTCGACGGCTTCTGAATGTACGATGGCGGCCTCTAATACTCCTGGCCCTGTCTCCGTGTGCAATCCTTCGATAGGTACATCAAACTTCTTTAACAAGTCAAAGAGGTCGGTAAAAAAAGGATTCTGCAAGGTGGTCCTGAGAATAGAATACCCAAACATGCCCGGTGTGAGCGGCTCAAGTTTTTTATAATTCTTTTCACGCACAGACTGCGGTGTTTCGGCAAAGTTAAACCACTCAAATTCTTGCGCGAGCATAGGAACAAAGCCTTCGTGAGTGACATCACTCACAATTTTTTTCAACAACTGTCGCGGACAAATGGGAGAAGGCCCCCCCTCTTTATTCATAATCTCTCCCAAAAAAAACGGTACATCATTTTCCCAGGGAATCTTTCTGAACGTAGTGAGATCCAATCGTGCAGGTGTATCCGGGTATCCGGTGTGCCACCCCGTATACTTCACATTGTCATATGCCACGTCATTCGCATCCCACCCAAAAATCACATCGCAAAAAGCGGTGCCACCTTCCGCGGCCGACAGGAATTTTTCCGTCGAGATATATTTCCCGCGTAAGATGCCATCCATGTCGGCGTAGGCAATCTTCACCTTTCCGGAGGCATGACTTTTGACATACTCAAGGATCGCTTTTGTTGTCATGAAGGGGTTCTGTCTGATTTTTTACGGAGTTTAAATATACCAAAGCACACACCTATTATCAGCAAGTACAAGGCACATAAGGCGAAATTATAAATGGCCACCGCCAGTAGTGCTGTCAATGCGATAGCAAAAGCGATTATTGGAAAATAAGGATAAAGGGGTACACGGAAGGGCCGTTCCAGGCCGGGCTCTTTCCTACGAAGGGTGATCACTGAAAGCATTGAAATGCAATACAATGTCAGCGCCCCAAAAACGGAAATGGTAATGACTTCAGCTGTTCGGCCGGTAAAGAGTGCCAGGATACCAATGCACATGTTCACCCCGAGGGCGTTGGCGGGTGTCTTGAAACGAGGGTGGATTTTACCAAGAAAAGCTGATCCAACTTTATTTCTTCCAAATTCAAAACATGAGCGGCCCGCAGCCAACATCAGGCCATTGAACGATGCCATCAAACCAAACAGTCCAACGATAATAAGCAGTTGGTACGGCCAGCTTTCAGTTCCACTTACTTGCTGCATTGCGAGGGGAAGCGGTGAATCCGAGGTCACTCCGTCGGGCCTGTAAACAATGGCTTCCCACCCACCTATTCCGACGGCGCTGGTGAAAGTAAGAAGACACACTACGATCAGCGTAAAGAGTACCGACAAGAATCCGATTGACATGGTACGTCGCGGATCCTTGGCTTCCTCTGCCAGGTTAGCAATGCCTTCAATACCGAGAAAGAACCAGATGGCAAATGGTACCGCTGCAAATATTCCCTGGACGCCATGAGGCAGGGCGTTGTGGGAAAGATTGTTAAAGTCTGCGTGAGGCGAAACCATCATTGTGAAAAACAATAGCCCTGCTACTGCTACGGTGGTAACAACGAGTTCAAAGATCGCGGCAGCCTGGATTCCATAACTATTGAGAGCCGTAAAGGCCATGTAGGCGGCAATCGAAAAGGCAATGACAGGAATGGTTGGAAAAAACAAGTTGAGATACGACCCTATGGCAAATGCGATGGCGGGCGGAGCAAAAATAAATTCGATATTCTGCGCCATGCCGGCAATGAAGCCTGCGTCTTCACCAAGTGACCGGGTCGCGTATTCAAAGGCTCCACCTGCTTTTGGAATAGCACACGCCAGCTCGGCGTAGCTGAAGGTAAATGTCACATACATGACGATAACAAATGCCGTGGCAATGGCCAGACCCAGGGTACCGCCCTGTGCAAGGCCCAGATTCCATCCAAAGTAATTACCGGAGATCACGTAGCCAACACCCAGCCCCCACACCATCATGGGGGTAAGGATGCGTTTGAGTTCAGTAGGTTTATTGAACAATGAAAAAAGCGTTAGCTGATAAAGCTACGAATCCTATTTAAATGAAGTGCTGGGTTGATCATTGC